>JAFQWT010000208.1 GCA_017407375.1 Clostridia bacterium | reverse complement strand
ATTGGTAATTGATCTCCTTCATAAGTCACCTCACGGTTGGTTCTTACCCTTATTCTACTCCTGCGGCGGCGGTGTGTCAATAGAAAAAGAAAACGCCATATGGCGTTTTCTTGGCTTTTATGCAACGGGCGCTCCCTGGGGCTTTTCCGCGGGGAAGTCGGCAGGATCCAGCTTGCCAAGCGCATTGCAGCGCTTTACCAGGCGCTCGGCCAGCTCCTCACGGGAGGCGCCGTCGGCCCTCAGCTCGGAATAAAGGATCGGCTTGTCAATGAAGTAGACAAGGTCGCGCTTGCGGAAGTAGGTCACGTAGATCGGCGCGTCGATCCCGCGGCGGAGGGCGTGGTCGGCCAGCATCAGAAAGCCGCCGAAAAAGCCCTTCAGCTCATCAAGATACCCCTCGGAGGAGTCCTCGGGGAAGATCACGATGTTGTCCCCCTCACGCAGGGCGGCAAGACTCTCGTTGAGCGTTTTGATAAGGCGCGCATCGTGGTAGGTGGAGATGAGGCGCAGACCGCGGTAGAATATGTAGGTCAGGGGACTGGCGAGAAGGCAGAAAAGGCGGGCCAGGTGCAGATTCCAGTGCTTTCTCTCGTGATAATAAACGCGTGTCTGGTACTTGTAGAGCTTGATAAGCCCAGAGTTCATCTCGTGAGCGCCCCAAAAGCGGATGGGGCGGTCAAAGTACAGCTCCATGGAAAGTGGGGCATCGGTCCCCACGTGGTTGGAAACGATGATGCCGCCGCTTGTGACCCTCTCCCCGAGGTAGACAAAGCGGGGCTCCTTATAGCGGATGACCAAAAGGCGCTTGAGGGCGCGGAACCACCCGCTGCGCTTTTGATGAAACCGTTTCTTCATGGCGACGGCCTCCTTGGAGTTTTCTTGATCTTCATTTTCAATTATAGCGGAAGCCCCCCTGCGAAGCAAGCGACAAAAAGCAGCAAAGTGTTGGAAAAGGGCACCGTCTCCACCTCTTCTTCAAAAACTCGGCGCAATTCGCTTGACATTCCCCTTCTCGCGTGTTATACTAAATTAGTGAAATATATTGTCACCTCACGGGGAGTTTTATTATGGAAAGCAAGATCTATCTGAAGGAATCCTATTTCGGCGAGAAGGAGACCGTCCTTTTCACAAGCGGCACTCTTTCCGCCTCGCTTTTTACCTATTCCACAGGCGTCCGCGCCGTTCGCCTATCCAATGAGCGCGGCAACCTCGTCCTTCTCCCCTTCATGGGGCAGATGGTCTGGCGCTGCTGCTTTGACGGACGTGAGCTGACCATGAAGTCGATCTATGAGGAGCCGGAGGCGGCTAAGATCACCTACGGTGAGACCTACGGCGGCTTTCTGATGCACTGCGGGCTGACGGCCATGGGCAACCCCACCGCGGAGGACACCCACCTCCCGCACGGTGAGCTGCCGATCGCCAAGTACCACACCGCTTACGTTGTCAGCGGTGAGGATGAGGGCGGCCGCTACGTCGGCCTTGGCGGCGTCTATTCCCACAAGCGCTGCTTTGAGACCAATTACGATTTCATTCCCCTCATCAAGCTTTATGAGGGCTGTGCCTTCATTGACGTGGACGTGACCTTTGAGAACCACAAGGACGTTCCCCTGGAGTATTTCTATCTCTGCCATATCAACCACCGCCCGGTGGATGGGGCAAAGCTCCTGTACACCGCCCCGCGTGATACCATCATCGTCAACCATGAGGTGCCGGAGAACTACCATTCGGCCTCCGATGCCGCCGCCACCAACGCCTACCTTGACCGTCTGGACAGCGACCCCTCGCTGATGGACACCGTGGGGGCCGAGGGCCAGGCCTATATGCCCGAGATCGTGTTTGCCTGCTTCTACAAGGCGGATGCCGAGGGTAAGGCCTACACCATGCAAAAGAACCCCGACGGTACGGCTACCTACGTCATTCACCGCCCCGAGGAGCTGCCCTTTGGCGTCCGCTGGATCGCCCGTACCGAGGACGAGGATGCCCTTGGCATGGTGCTTCCCGCCACGGCGGAGCATAAGGGCTACCTCTACTGCAAGGAGCACGGCTATGAGCGCTACCTCAAGCGGGGTGAGCGCGTTACCTACAAAATGAGGACGGGGCTTGCCACCGCTCCCGAGGCCGCCGCAATGGAGGAAAAGATCCACGCCCTCGGCTTCTGAGGCAAATTTGTAAACAAAACTATGAAAGGAGAAGAAAATGAAGCGTGAAAAAAGTCTGACCGTGAAGCTTGGCGAGATCGCCCGCAGGATCCAAGGTCCGCGCAAGATCGCGGAGCGGAAACGCCGCGGCTATATCCTTTTTGCTTTCCTTCTCCTCCTTTTGATCCCAGCGGAGATCCTTCTCCTCGGGCGCTCGCCGATGGCGGCTGTTGCCGTGCTTGCCATCTATCTTATCGCTCTGGCCGCCTTTGCCGTCAATATCACAGTGGCCGATGCCCATTACGGAAAACGGGCACAAAGGCGCCGCACTGACGATCTTGCCACGGCGTATTTCCGCACCCTGCTTACCGCAACGGCCGCGGCCAAGGAGCCGGTGTTCCGTAGCACGAGCAACGACGGTGAGGAGCTTTACCGCATCGCGCATGAGTACGCCGCCAACTTCATCCCCACCGCCGCGGAAAGGGAAGCGCTCCTCTCGGCGGAGGTGCTGCCCCTGGCGGCGGCGCCCGTCCTTGGCCGCTTTACCTCACTTCTTAACGACCTTTTGACGGGGGATGCCCGAGGGATTCTTGCCTTCCGCGCCCGCATCGATGAGGCGGTGGCCGCCGTCCGCCAAAAGCACATCGGCCGCTATGCCGACCCGCAGAAGATGCTGCTTGATGAAAACCTTTGGCTCGTCCGCCAGCAGCTCTTTGATAAGCGCGTTTTCTTCCAAAAGATCACCTCAAAGCGCACCTTCCTCTCGCTGTTTGACGGCGTTACGGCTTACGTGGATAGGACCGCCACCGCCGAAAACGGCAGACCCGGCGGCGCCCTCTATCTTCCCACGCGGGAGGAGTATGAACGCCACTGCACCACCGTCCGCAGTTTGCGCCATTACGACACGCGCGAGATGCGCTTTGCCCTCCGCCGGGATAAGCTCAAGGAATACAAGGCCCTCATTGATGAGTACCGTGCCTTCTGCTCCACGCGTGCTTCGGTCGGATGTCCGACGGTGGACATTGAGAAATGCCAGGCGACCTATGACGGCATCCTCAAGGATAACGAGCGCTGCTGGCACTGCAAGCGGAAGTTCCACGTCCGTTACAAGGAGGTCTGCCCGCGCTGCCATCATTACATTTGCCCGCGTTGCGGCAAGTGCTATTGCGATAAGCATATCATGCATAGGATCGTCTCGATCGTTGAGGACGAATGAGGGAAGGTCAGCCCTTTTTCCGCAAAGGGGTTGACTTTCCTTTTTATCTATGGTACAATACATACATCTGCGGATACCGCAAGCGAAACGGGGAAGGGGGAGGATACAGTCCATGGACGCAGACAGTAGTGAGGACGATTATTGCTTCACGACGGTAAGAATACACAAGGATCGAGTGGCTCATCTCGCTTTCAGGAAAAGCGGTCGATGCGCCTTTTTGCGTTTGTGCCGCCTTCGTCCCTGAGGGCGCCGCTTGCCGTGAAATAACATAAATTACTGATTTTAAGAAAAGGAACTACCATGACCACTCAAATATTACTTATGGTCCTGATGCTGGTGCTTTCGGCGTATTTCTCCGCGACCGAAACGGCATTCTCGAGCATGAACAAAACGCGATTAAAAACCTTTGTGGAAAAGGGCAACCGCCGCGCTGCCCTGGCGCTTTCTCTTGTGGAGAAGTACGATAACCTCCTCTCCACCATCCTGATCGGCAATAACATCGTTAACATCGCCTTGGCCTCTATGGGTACGATCTTCTTTGTGGAGACGGTGGCCCTCGGCGACATCGGCACCACGGTGTCCACGGCGGTCATCACGGTTGCCGTTCTCATCTTCGGTGAGATCACGCCGAAAAGCATCGCCAAGGATATGCCCGAGCGGTTTGCCATGTTCTCGGCCCCTGTGATCCAGCTTCTCATCTGGATCTTCACCCCCTTTACCTTCCTCTTTGCTCAGTGGAAAAAGCTGCTCTCCAAGATCTTCCGCTCGCGCGATGACGGCAAGATCTCGCAGGAGGAGCTGTTGCTCCTTGTGGATGAGGTCCAGCAGGAGGGGAGCATTGATAACAATGAGGGCAACCTGCTCCGTAACGCCATCGAGTTCACCGAGCTCCGCGCCGAGGACATCCTCACCCACCGTGTGGACCTGGCCGCCGTCCCGACCGATGCTGAAAAGAGTGAGATCGCAGAGAAGTTTGCGCAAACGCAGTTCTCGCGCCTTCTGGTCTATGAGGAGACCATCGATAAGATCGTTGGTGTCATCCACCAAAAGGACTTCTACACGGCCTCGGGCATCACAGAGCTGCCCCTGGAGGCGCTTATGGCTCCCGCCGTGTTCATTCACCAGTCGGAAAAGATCAGCCAGCTCTTGAAAACGCTTCAGAAAAACAAGACCCACATCGCCGTGGTCCTTGACGAGTACGGCGGCACGCTGGGCATTGTGACCATGGAGGACATCCTTGAGGAGCTGGTCGGCGAGATCTGGGATGAGCACGATGAGGTCGTGGAGAACTACAAGGACCTTGGTGATGGCAGGTACCGTGTGGACTGCTCGGTCAACCTTGACGATTTCTCCGAGTTCTTCTCGGTGGAGCTGGAGTCCGAGGCCGTCTCGCTTGGTGGCCTTATTATGGAGCTGCACGAGGACCTTCCTGAGGTTGGCAGTGTCGTCACCTGCGCGGGCCTTGAGATCACGGTGGCAGAGATGGATTCCCACCGCGTGGTCTATGCCGAGGTCGTCCGCTTGCCGGAGGAGGATCCCGAGGAGGAGCTCTCCTCTGACAGTGAGGAATAAGCCGTTTTTCAAAAAGCACAGAGAACCAAGTTCTCTGTGCTTTTCTTTTTCCTTAACAAAATAAAAACAAAACGGAAATTT
>JAFQWT010000207.1 GCA_017407375.1 Clostridia bacterium | reverse complement strand
TCAACGACCTGCATGGAAGAAAGCTTCTTCTCCGCAACAGCGTTCTTGCGGGCGGCCTTCGTCTCGGCCTTTGCCATCGTCTTCTCACGCTTGGCGGCCTCAAGGCGGCTGATCTCCTCCGAGCGCTTGCGCTCAGAATCCACGACCGCCTCCACACGGGCTACGCGAGAATCGACCTTAGCGCCGCGCTTGGCAAGATCCTTCTCCGCAGCCATCCGCTGCTTGTAAAGGGCGCCGGCCTTGGCATCGGCATACTTCTTTTTGCTGGCCTCGGTGCGCTCCTGGAGCTTCAGGAGCTTCGGCGAGGGAGCATCCTCCGTAGCGGGGGCCTCGGGAGCCGCAGGGGCTGCGACCTCCTCCGCAACGGGAGCTGCTTCTGCCGCGCGGAGTGCGGCGACCTCCTCCTCCGTGAGGAAGTTGGCAGCGGCCTCCTCGGCCTGGGCTGCCTCGGCGCGTGCTTCCGCCTCGGCATCCCTCAGCCGATAGCCGCACTTGGAGCAGAACTTGATGCCTGCGCGCATCTTGGTTCCGCACTGAGCGCACGATACTGCTTTCTTCATGGGCGTTCTCCAATCTAAAGTGATATTCTAACTGCGGTTATCCGGCCCGGCGATCGCTCCAAGGCACAGAAACCCCTTATTGTATATAATTATATATTAAACTTTCGTGGTTGTCAATGGATTTGCAACAAAATTATCTCGGTATTTTGTAGTCGCGGCTCTGCCTTTTTTCCCTTTCTCACCTTTGATTTCGCTCCGTCTCCCGATCCTTGCTCCAAAATTTGGAAATCCAAAAGGCGGAGACGAGAGTTTGTAATGTTTGATTTGCATTTCCGACAACCGCTTTTCAAAATCCTTCAATAATATTAATATAGGAACAAAGCGCGCCTTACTATGACGCCGAATCCCACTACCCTTTTCCGGCTTCTTTTTCGTCTGCCACATCAAAGCAACGCAAAAATGTAAAGAATACCGTTCTTTTGAGCCGTCACTTTCTCTCGAGATTCGGAACTCACGGAGAGAGCTTCCGCGCCTCTCTCCCCGTTTGTTGTGTAAGTTGCACAAAAAAAACTCTGTTTTTTCTTCATGGTGCCCCGACCGACGCAAAAGAGAAAAAATGGCAGTGCGCCAAGGCGCACTGCCATATCTCATTTAGCAAAACGGAGAATATAAAAGAGCTGACCGCCGATGTGCGTTCCCATATTGAAGAAGCCACACTTCTCATAGAGTCCCTGTGCCTTCACGTTGGTCTTTGCCGTGATAAGCATGAGCCCGCCATAACCGTTCTCCTTGCAGTACTGAATGGCGGTGTTGGTCAGGCGCGTCCCCACGTGGTGGCCCTGCCAGCCATCCGCAACGGCGATACCGTACCACGGGATCCGTATGTTGAGATCCCAGATGAATACGTACCCTGCGATCTTGGTCTTGCCTTCACTCTCGTCCACGGCCGCCCACATTTTATAATGCTTTTTTGTTCCGTCAAGATATTCCGAAACGATTTTCGAGTTGCTGCCGGTCGAATTAAAGAACTTATTACTTTCCGGCCCTAAGCTTTCAAAAAACTCACGGAAGGCCTCGCGGTCCTCCGGCACGACCTCTCTGATACGCAAGACATCGTTTTCCATGCTATGCACCATCCTTTGCTTGTTGTCACCATAGTAACATACCGCCGGGCAAAAGTCAAGAGGTTTTCCAAGAAAAAACGGAGATATTCCAATGATCTTTGCCCCCTTGTTCCTTCGTGCCGCATAAACGGAGAACGATGTTTTTCCTGACGAAACAAAATGAAAAAATCCAAGCCGTTTGGCTTGGATCTTTTGGTGCGAGAGACGGGACTTGAACCCGTACGGATAAACCACACGCCCCTCAAACGTGCGCGTCTGCCAGTTCCGCCACTCTCGCGACATGAGTTATTATATCTGCTTTCTTCGGTTTTGTCAAGGGGTTTTTCAAAAAAACAGAAAAATCTTTCTCACGTCCTGTTTTCGCCCATAAGATGCCGCAAAACCTCACCGTCGGAAAAGGGGATCCGCCCTTCGCTTGTCACCTGGTGACGCTCATCGCCCTTCCCTGCCAAAAGGACGACGTCGCGCGCCGAGCTCACCCGTAGGAGATAGCCGATCGCCTCGGCGCGGTTCGGTATCACCATGACCCTCCTTTTGTCGGGAAAATGCGAAAGGATCTCACGGGCGATCCGCCCCGGGTCCTCCCCGGCGGGGTTATCCGAGGTAATGACCGAAAAATCGGCATGGCGGCAAGCCGCATGGGCCATATCGCGGCGGCGGCACTCCGTACGCCCACCCACAGCGCCGAAAAGGCAATAGAGCTTACCCTCGGTGTACGGGCGGAGCCCACGCAAAGCAGCAGCAAGGGAGGCGCCGTTGTGGGCATAATCAATGACAAAGCTGGCCGTTGTCTCACCCTCGATCACCTCACAGCGGCCGGAGGCCTCCAGCGCATCGGCATACGGGAGGAGCGACCATAGCGGCTGTCCCGTCAGCTCCCTGGCCGCCAAGAGCGCCGCCAGAAAATTATAGACGTAATGCTTTCCCGCAAAGCCGATGCGGGAATCGTGCCGTTCCTTCCCGTCACTTACCGAAAAGCCCG
>JAFQWT010000206.1 GCA_017407375.1 Clostridia bacterium | reverse complement strand
GACGGCGGCAATGATGAGCGCACAAAGGACGGCGTGCCACACCGCGTAGGTGGCGATGGTAAAGCCGACCGACAGCGCATCGATGGACGTGGCCACCCCCTGAAGGCAGAGAGCACCAAGGCCGAGCGCGTGGGAGGGACAGTCCCCCTCCGCACAGTCGCGGCGGAGGGCCCCGTACAGCATTTTACCGCCGATGACCGAAAGAAGGACGAGCGAGACCCAGGGGATCACGACCCGAAGCGCGGAAAACCACTGCACCACCGTATGCACGCACACCCAGCCGAGGAGCGGCATCAGCCCCTGGAAGAAGGCAAAGGTGACAGCAATACCGAAAAGCTTGCGCCGCCCCATATGCGGCTCCGAGAGGCCGTCCGCCAGGGAGACCGAGAAGGCATCCATGGCAAGGCCGACGCCAAAGAGGATGCTGTTGAGAACGAACATAAAATCAACCGTCATCGTTCCTTACGGGGCATGGCCCCACCTTTCATAAAAAAGACCCGCGTGCCGAGAATGCTCCAAGGCACGCGAGTCTCGCATATTAAAGCAAGCCAGGCAAGGATGCCAGTATGTTGACTTGCTGCGCCGAGCGCTTGCTACTCCCTCACGGTAAAGACAAGTTGAGTATAGCACAAAGCGCGGGGCTTGTCAAGTGATTTGGCTGTTTTTGGAAATCACTCGGAAAGGGTGGCGACAAAGGTCCCCGTGTATTCGCCAAGGAAGGCCTCAGCCGTGCGGATCATGCGGACTGCCACCTCCTTGCCGCGGAAGGCAAAGTACATGGTGGCGTTGCCAAAGTAGCGGTCGATGATCTGCACGCGGAGGCGGAGGACCCTCTCCTCGGCAAAGGCGGCCGATACGGCAGCGCGGTAGGTAAAGCCATTGTCGGTGGGGACACGCCCAACCCCGTCGGAATAGCCGTACTGCGGGAATTGCGTAAAGACGTTTTTGCCAAGGCCAAAGGGCAGCTCCTTCTTCCCCTGGGCATTGGTGTAACGGAGAACACCCGTGCCGTCCTCCCCGAAGGAAAAGGAAAACTCGGTGATGCCCGTGCCGTTATTCTCCGCAAGATAGGTGCGGCCGTCCAGCTCCTTCATAAAGGGGGAGGAGGTGGCGCCGTGGGTCGCGCGGAGGGTAAGCCCCGCAAGATACGTGCGGAGCGCGGCCACACCCTCACCGTCGGCGGGAAGCGGGTGGTCGACGGCGGGACGGACGATGTAATCAAAGAAGGCATCCGCGATCAGCTCGCCCGCGGCGGCGTTGCCTTGGTTGTCCGCCGTGCAGACAAAGATCATATCGCACTCGGGGACGCAGATGGTAAACTGCGTGCCCATACCGTTGAAGCCAAAGCCCTGCTCGTAACGCCAGATCTGGTAGCCGTAGCCGTGGTTGTCATAGGCGGGGTAGCCGACAACGTCATTGTCGACAAGCGGAGAGGTGGCCTCACGGACGTAGTCCTCATTCACCAGCTGCCGGCCCTCCCATTGGCCGCCGTTCAAAAGAAGGCGCGCAAAGGAGAGCATATCGCGCGGCGTGCAGACAAGGGCCGAGTCCCCCCACGAATCGCCGTTCGGGGTCTTGAGGATCTCGGCGGTCTTGAAGGTGCCGAGATGACGGAAAATTTTATCGTTGAGGTAATCGAAGAGAGACATCCCCGAGAGGCGCTCCACAAGCGAGCAAAGGACCTGGGAGCCGGGGCTGTCATACTGCCAATAGGTGCCCGAAGGGCGCGTCGCCGCCCCCTTATCAAAGTAGAGCGCCGTGCGGTCGGGCTCGGTCTCAAAGAACCACTGCGGGCTCTGGCAGGAGGTCTTCATCAGGAGCATCTCCCGCACGGTCTGCTCTGCCAGGCGCGGGGGCAGGGGACGGTGGATACGGTCGGGGAAATAATCGGCCACGCGGTCATCCAGCGAGAGCTTCCCCTCCCCGATCAGAAGCCCGATGGCAATGGAGACGTAGCTTTTGGTCTCGGAGTACATGCGATGGCAGGTGTCCCGATCGAAGGGCGCCCAATACCCCTCGGCAAAGAGGGCGTCTCCTTTGGCGAGGAGCACGCTGTGCATGGTAAGGCCGCGGCGCTCCAGATAGTCGTAGAACTCGAGGACACGGCGGGAGGATACCCCCGCCTCCTCGGGCGTGATGAATTCAAACATAGTTGCCTCCTTGTAAGGTTTTATTTACATTTTTAAAAATTTTCGTCGGAGTTGCCGCCTTTTTTCTTGTCGTTGGCATCACGGCGACGGTGCGGCGCGGGGGTGGCGGTCCCACCCTCGATACCAAGGTCGTTACCGAGGACGGCGCCGCGGACCAGTGATCCGCTGCCAAAGCGACCGCGGATGCCGTCCACGGCGACCTCAATGCGCTCGGCCTTTTCGTGGCGGCGGTCACGCTCACCGTCAAAGAAGCCGATCTGCTCTCCCTCGTCCCCCGCGACAAGGTTCATCGCGGTGACGGTCAGCATGCGGATGGGCTTACCGCTCCCCCACTCGGCATCCACAAGCGAAAGGGCGGCCTCGGCCAGCTCCCGACCGAGGTTTGTGGGGGGAGAGAGCGGCCGCTGGCGGCTGATGGTGCGCAGGGCGGGGTCCTTGATGGTCACCGAGACGGTGGTCGCCAGAAGGCCGCGACGGCGCATCCGCTCACCGATCTCCTCGGAAAGGACCGAAAGCCCAAGACGGATCTCCTCCCGCGTGGTGATGTCGTGGCGGAAGGTCATACCGTTGCCGACGCTCTTGACCTCGGGGGCCTCGCTGGGGGCGATCACGGGGGAGGTGTCTTCCCCGCGGGCGGCGGCGCTCAGCTGCTCCCCTGCCTTGCCAAGGCGGGAGACGAGAAAGGCGGGAGAGGCGGCGGCAAGGTCACCGATGGTGCGGATGCCCGAGGAGCGCAGAAGCGCGGCGGTGCGCTCCCCGACGAAGAGCATGTCCTCAATGGGCAGGGGGTAGAGGATGCTCCGATAATTTTCACGGCTGATCACGGTGACGGCATCGGGCTTTTTATAATCGCTCCCGAGCTTGGCAAAGGTCTTATTGAAGGAAACGCCGATCGAGATCGTGATCCCGATCTCCCGCTTGACGGTCTCACGGATCCTTTCCGCGATCTCCTCCCCCGTTCCGAAGAGGGCGCGGCTACCCGTGACGTCCAGCCAGGACTCGTCAATGCTGAAGGGCTCGTAACGGTCGGTGAAGCGCGCGTAGATCTTATTGACCTCACGCGAGATGCGGGCGTACTCCCCGTGATGAGGGGGGACGATAACGAGCGAGGGACACTTGCGCTTGGCGCTGTACACCGTCTCCGCCGTCCGGATACCGTACCGCTTGGCGGGCTCATTCTTTGCAAGCACGATGCCGCGGCGGTCCTCAACGCTGCCACACACCGCCATGGGCACCTGCCAGAGCGAGGGGTCGCGCAGGCACTCCACCGAGGCGAAAAAGCTGTTGCAGTCGCAGTGCAGGATCACCCTATCCATATCATTCCCCCGCCAGAGGAAGCGTGAAGGTAAAGGCGCACGACTCCCCCTCCCGACTTTCCAGCGTCAGATTTTCACCATGCGACTCCATGATGGTCTTGGCAATATAAAGGCCAAGGCCCGCCCCCGTTTTATCGCGGCTGCGGCTCTTGTCGCTCTTATAAAAGCGCTCAAAGATGAAGGGAACGTCATCCGCGCGGATGCCCTCCCCCTCGTTATAGACGGTGACGGCGACCTTGCGGCGGGAATGCGCCGTGATGGTGATGGAGAAGATGCCGCCCTCCCGCGAGAACTTGATGGCGTTGTCACAGAGGTTGTAGAGCACCTGATAGATGGCGTCCTTATCGCCGCGGACAAGGATGTTGTCAGCATCCGAATTGAAGCTGACGCCAAGGTGCTTGGCATCGATCCGCTGCTCGCTGGAGATAAGAATGAGGCGGGCCATCTCGCAAATGTCAAAGGATGTAAAGTTAAATTTACGGGCGCCCGACTGCAGGCGGGAAAGGTCCAAAAGCTCGGTGACAAGGCGGGAAAGGCGGCGCACCTCCTCCGCGATCACGCCGAGGTAATATTCGTGCTTTTCCTCGGGGATGGCACCGCTGGTGATGCCCTCGATAAAGCCGAGGATGGTGGTCATGGGGGTGCGCAGATCGTGCGAGACGTTGGAGATGAAGGAGTTACGCATGGTCTCAAGCTGCTCAAGCGAGTCGGCCATCTGGTTGAAGGCCGTGCCGAGCTCCGAGATCTCATCGTTGCCGTGGACCTTCACGCGGCGGTCAAAGCGGCCCTTGGCAAAGCGCTTGGTGACGGTGCTCATCTCACGGATGGGCCCTGCCAGACGCTCACAGAAGAGGTAAAGGACGACGAGGGCGCCAAGGACGATCCAAAGACTGGAAAGCAGGACGGTGCGCGTCATGACCCTTGTAAGGACACCCTCCCCCTCTACGGTGGAATAGACGGCAAGCGTGCCGATGACGGCCCCCTCCTTACCATGGAGGGCATACGCCGAGACCACGCGTGGCGGCTCCCCCATGAACACGGTGGCCGCCGTGGAGGCAAAGTCCCCCTCACCCGTGGCCTCCCCCCACACGGTGTACTGGACGCTGCGCCCCACAAGCTCGGGCGGGGTGGCGGTGCCGTTGGCGGCAAGGAGGACCACACCGTCACTGTCGCAAAGGAGCAGCACGGTCTCGTCGGTATTGGAGAGGAAGGCGCGGTAAAGGGCACCCAGCTGCCCTTCACGCCCCTCAAGGTACGTAGAAAGCTTTGTGTATTCTTTGAGGGAAAGCTCATTCTCCGTCAAGCTCTGCGCGGCCAGGGCCGTACGCGTGACGTCCTCCTGCCGCCGACCGAGCTCGTATTCCCCCGCGAAATTTGAGAGAATGGCGGAAAGGATCAGAAAGCTGACGGTCAGGACGAGGGCGATGGTAATAAGGAGACGAGCAAAAAGACTTCGGAACATTTTTTCGACTTCTCCTTGCATTTCGGTCATCTTTATGATATATTATATACGATTACCATTTCGAAGTCAACTCGCGGCGAAAAAAGTTTACGTTTTTCACCGCCGCGGGTCTATGAAAGCGAGGACCTATCCTATGAGCAACCGCGATGTTGTTACGCGCTTTGCGCCCAGCCCCACGGGGTATATGCACATCG
>JAFQWT010000205.1 GCA_017407375.1 Clostridia bacterium | reverse complement strand
TCCTCGTACCGCTTGTCCTGCTCCAGCGTTACCGCACGGTGAAAGAGCGCGGCGGCCTCGGTCGCATCGGGACGGGCGGGAACGTGACAAGAGGGGCAGGCAAGGCCCAGCTCCTCATAGTCCCATTCGGTATGGCAACGGTGGCAGGTGATCATAGCGTATCTCCCGATCATGGTATTTCATCTATACTATACCACACTCCCTCCTTTTTTGCAAGAGTTGGCCCCAAAGTCAAGTATATTTTTCGCGGAGGGTGGCAATAATAGGAAAAAGAAGAAATACGCAAAAAAGGAGAAGTTATGTTTACAAAAAACGGAAAACGGTCAATGCTTTCGGTTCTTTTTGCTCCCTTCCTTTGGCTCTTTGCCACCGTGGGAGCGCTGACGGTGGTGCCGCGCATGGGGCGCTGGCTCCGGCGTTTGCCGTGGCAGCGGACCGCGTGAAGGAAGGGCGGAGAGCGTCCGCGCGGGCACGGGATAAGGAAAAGGGTGTTGCCATGCAACACCCTTTTCCTTATTTTACGATCTTGCCGCCAAGCATTACGGTGTCGACCGTGATACTGTCATCAAAGAAGACAAGGTCGGCATCGTACCCCGCAAGGAGACTTCCCTTTCCGCGAAGGCCAAGGAACTCGGCAGGGTTTTTCGTCATCATACGGACGGCGGTGGGAAGATCGCACCCCGCGACCTTGACCATGGTCCGCACGATGCGGTCGGTGGAGGCGATGCTCCCCGCAAAGCAGACGCGGTCGGCCATTTTGGCAACGCCGCCCTCAATGACGTGACCGGAGCCCGGAAGCTCCACGCCCTCGGGCAGGAAGGCCTCGGCAATGGCGTCCGTGACCGTCATGATGCGGCGGTTGTCCTTCAGCTTGCAGATCATCTTAAGAAGGGGCTCGGGGAGGTGACAGCCATCCCCGATGATCTCGATCCACATCTCGTCCAGAAGATAGCCCGCCTCGATCGCGCCGAGGACACGGAAGCCCGAGCGCCGCGTGATGGAGGACATGGCGGAATAGAAGTGCGTCATGCAGCGGGCGCCGTGCTCGTGCGCGCGCAACACGTCCTCATAGGTCGCATCGGTGTGGCCGATCGAGGGGAAGACCCCCGCCTTGACGAGGGTATCGCAAAACTCTAAGCTCCCCTCATGCTCGGGGGCGAAGCTCCATTTGAGGATGGCGCCGTCCGCCGCGGCCAGAAGCTCACGGTATTCCTGCGGGCGGGGCGGGTAGATGTAGGCGGGGGGCTGGGCGCCTGCCTGCGCCAGCGAGAAGTAGGGTCCCTCCAGATGCATGCCGGGCATATGGGGGAGCTTGCCGCCCGCCTCGGGCGCGACCTCCTGGAAGGTCTTGATGGCACGCAGGGTGGCGTCAAAGGAGGCCGCCATGGTGGTGGGGAGCAGGGTGGTGGTGCCGTGGGCGAGGTGAAGCGCCGCGGCCCTGCGGTAATCGTCCGCCGTGCCCATAAAGTCAACGCCACCGCCGCCGTGGACGTGCGTGTCAATAAAGCCGGGGGCCACGTAACGGCCGCGGGCATCAATGACGGTATCGGCGGGGAGGTCGGCCTCCGAGAGGCAGGCGATCCTGCCGCCATCAATATAAATATTGGTAGAAAGCACGGAGCTGTCCAGCACCGCACGCGCATTGGCGATCTTCAGCATAGCGTTCTCCTTACGGTTTTCTATTGTAATGATAACAAAATGCGCCCCGCTTGTCAATGGCTTTTTCTTCGGTGTTTTATTGCGTTTTCTGCTAAAAAAGAAAAAGGAGCTTTCGCTCCTTTTTCACTCAGGCCTTTTTCCCGCACTCGGGGCAGAACTTGAAGGGGGCCGTGGCCTTGTAGCCGCAGGCGCAGGTGTAGCCCGCGGGACGGGGGGCGCCGCACTCAGGGCAGAACTTGGAGTGCGAGGTGGCACCGCAGGCGCAGGTCCACTCCTCCTCCGCCGTGGGGGCGGGGGCGCCGCACTCGGGGCAGAACCTACCGCTGACGGCGGCACCGCAGGCGGCGCACTTGGGGGCGGCGGCCTCGGCACGCTCTGCCTTCAGCTGGGAGGCGGTCTCCAAAAGGGTCTCCTGGCCGCGGACGCCCATGGCACCCGCCGCCATACCCACGCCCATAAAGCCCTGCATGGCACCGCCCGCGTTGTTGGCGGCATCCCGCATGGCGCGCATCTGCGCGTAGGCCATACCGCCCGCCATGGCATCGGGGGCGGCGTGCATCACGTTGGTGTCAAACTCCTCGATGCGCTTGCGGCTCTCATCGTCAGGCGTGACCTTGGCCAGCGCCACCGAAACGATCTCAATGCCGCGGCGCTCTCGCCACTCGGTATCGAGGGTATCGCTCATATACGCGGCGATCTCGCGCTGCTTGATGGGAAGCTGGGAGAACTTGATGCCCTCCGCCGAGAGACGCGCCAGGGCCGAATCGAGCGCCGTCATAAACTCATCGGTGGCGGTGGCCTTCAGGTCCTCACTTGTGTAGGTGTCTCCGACGTTGCCCGCAATGCTTGAAAAGAACACAAGGGGATCGGTGATGCGGAAGGTGTACTGACCGAAATAACGGATGTAAAGCGCCGTCTTATAGTAGGGGTCGTCATACGGCATCGGCGTTTGCGTGCCGAACTTGTTGTCAAGGATCTCCTTGGTGTTGACGTAATACACCCGCTGCTGGGAGCCCGCGTCTCCCCCGAAGGTGAAGCGGTACCCCACGCGCTTGAAGGAATCGATAAGCCCGCGGAAAAAGTCGCCCGCCAGCATCGAGGGCTCGGTGGAGGCATCCCACTTGTAATAGCCCGCCTCGGCACAGAAGTCAACGATCTTACCGTCCGAAACGATGAGGGCGACCTGCCCCTCATTGACCGAGATGACCGAGCCGTTTGAGATGATGTCCTCGGTGGCCTTGTTGCGCGCACCGAAAAGGCCGCGCTTTTTGGTCTTCAGCTGCCCCTTGGCAACCAGGACGTTGCCCGCCAGGGAATCGCACGTGAAATACTCACGCCATTGATCGGCAATGACGGTGGACGTGCCCGCCGCCAGCGCTCTGATAAGTCCCATATCTGTCTCCTTCCAAAATAGAAAAAACCCCGCCGAGCCGTGTAAAGCCGCACTTAGCCCTTGAAGCAAGGGGGGTGCCCTCATTGCCGTTTTGTGCTCCCAGCGTCCGCCCTCCCTCGGCAAGTGCGGAGGGGGCGGGAGGTCTGCAAACCTGCGGCAAAAGTCGGGGCTCCCATACAGTGAGTGTAGGCCTATCGGAAGCTTTATCACGAGCTAAGCAGGAAAGGTTTTTTCATTAAATAATCACGTTAGTTTTCTTCGTCGTAATCGATCTCCGAGAAGATCTCGTTATCAAAGTAGGCAGCCACGCTCTCCCACTCGTCATCGTCCTCGATGGCGGCCAGCGTGCGCTCCTCGCCCTCGGTCTCCACGCGAAGGATGGCGTATTCCTCCACCTCCTCGTCCGCGGGGACAATGGCAACGTACTGGGCGCCCTTTACCTCGGCCACCGCCACGATCTCATATTGGGCCTCCTCGCCCGTTTCTTCATCGGTGAGCGTATAAACGTCACCTGCAAGGATCTCTTCCATGCCGTTTCCTTTCTGCGCCGAGGCGCTCCTTCTTCTATAAGTATTATACCAAGGGGCGGGGGCGCTGTCAAGTGGCAGATTCTGCGCGCCCCCGCGCGCTTACTTCTCGATCACGAGATCCTTGATCTCCTCGTAGATCGCGTTGCAGACCTTTTCGTAGAGCATCTGGGAGAGGATCACGTCCTTCGTGTAGCCCGAGGCCGCCAGGTCCTCCTCGGTCAGCTCGTTGGCGGTGCCCGCCGTGCCGTACTGCGCGTTGTAGTAATCGAGCATCGCCTGCACGCGCTCCTCGTAGCCCTTTGTGCGTTCCTTGCGCGAAAGACCGAGGTCCTCCTTATCCACAATGTAGTGGAAGAGCAGCTCCTGCTTGATATACTCCTTGGCGGC
>JAFQWT010000204.1 GCA_017407375.1 Clostridia bacterium | reverse complement strand
TCCCCCTGGCCGCCGTGATGGCGGCCACCACGCTCGTGCGGCTGTTGCCCCTCGGGACGGGGCTCCCCTCGCTCCTTTTGCGCCTTCTTCTCGGTGGAGCGCTCTATCTCCTGTTTCTCCTTCTCCTTCAAAGGGCCGTCGGCGGTAAAAGAAAAAAAGCCGCGCCCGCCCCCCTTGACAAGGCGGGCGCCATCGGCTACAATAATTGTGTATTCGGACGTCGATGAAAGGGGGAAAAGCCGTGACGACCTGCTGCTTTACGGGCCACCGCCGCCTGCCGCGGGAGGAGTATCCCGCCCTGCGTGAGCGGACAGAACGGGCCATACGCCGCGCGTACGAGGCGGGCTGCCGCCGCTTTTTTGCGGGGGGCGCCCTCGGCTTTGATATGCTGGCGGCCGCCATCGTTACCCTTCTGCGGGACAGCGAATATCCCGACATCACGCTGACGCTCCTGCTCCCCTGTGCCGACCAGGACAGCCGCTGGGCCGCGGGGGACCGCCGCCGCTACGCCGCCATGCTGGCCGCCGCGGACGTTGTGCACACGCTTTCCACCGTCTACCGTGAGGGCGTGATGCGGGAGCGCAACCGCGCGCTGGTGGACTCCGCCGATCTTTGCATCGCCTACCTTACCGACCGCGCCAGCGGCACGGGCAGCACCGTCTCTATGGCGGAGCGCCGCGCTATCCCCGTCTGGAACGTGGCGGAGGAGATATAAAAAAGAAAAAAGCCGCTTTGCGGCTTTTTTCTTTGCGGTCAACTGTTTGCAATCAGATCCTCGATGTTGACGTTATTGTCCTGAGACTGCGTGATATTATCTTCGGTTTTGAAACAAATGACCGTGAAATCGGGAGAAGTGTATTGTTCCTTCATAAGATCACCTTGCCTCCATACATACTTACATATATATATTATACAAATCTCATTCTGAAATGTCAATACTTTTCGTTAAAACTTTTTATTTTTTTGAAAAAAGCAGAAAAGTCCTTATGTTTCAAAGGAAAATCGAAGAAAAAATTTTATGAGTGCCGCAGGTTTTCAAAGGAAAGACCGTATTTTTCGGCAATATCGCGGGCGTAGCTGCGCCCGTCGGGCTTTTTTCTCTCAATGCGGAAGGAGCGGCGCCCCTCCTCGATCCCCGCCACCAGCGTGTCAACGGCAACACCGCCCGCCTCGCGGGAGCGGCGGTTGATCTCCTCCACGTGCTCGGAAAGCTCATGCAGGTGCGTGGAGAAGAGGGCGCGCACGCCAAGCGCGGCAAAGGCAGCCAGGATCTCCGCGGCAATAAAGGAGGCCTCGTACGCCCCCGTGGAGGAGAGCGACTCGTCCAAAAGGATCAGCGCATCGGCATCGGCGGAATCAAAGATCTCGCGCAGGCGGGCGCATTCCTCGCCAAGGCGCCCCTTGTCCAGGGTGTCCTCCGCCCCCGTCGGAAAGTGGGTGAAGATCGCACTCACAGGGCTGATGACCGCCTCCTCGGCCGCCACGGGAAGCCCCAGCTGGAACATGGCCTGGGCCTGGCCCATCGCACACGTGATGACCGATTTTCCGCCGCGGTTCGGGCCCGTCAGAATGTAGATGCGGGCATCGTCATCAAGCATCAGGTCGTTGTCCACCACGCGCTCGTCGATGCGCAGAGCCACGTCGGGATTATAGAGGCCGCGCACCGCAAAGGCCTTTTCCTCGGTCGGGCGCACCGTGGGGAAGACGGTCGGGTAGCCACGCTCGGCAAGGCGGTGGCAGAGCGCGGCGCCGCGGGTGATGAACTCGATCTCGGGAAGGATGCGCAGCAAAAAGTCGGTGCTCTCCAAAACGTACTCGCCAACGATCGCGCGCCAGCCGCGCACCGAGGAGCGGAACACATCGTCAAGCGCCCCGTGAAACGCCGAAAGGAGGGCGTCACGGCGGTTTTCGTTTTGCTTTTTGTCAAAGGGCGTGAGGGGCGCGATGGTCGTCATCGCATCGTTTCTGAAGCTCAGGCGCAGGATCTTGTCCAGCATCCGCCCCGATTTGAAGGGCTCGGCATTGACCGACAGCACCCCCGCCTCCACAGGGCGCATCGTGGCGTCTAAGTTCACGCCCACGGTGATGCTCCGCACCTCACGGATGCGGGAGGAAAGGGCGCTGAGGTCATCGTTCAGCTTTTTGTAATAGTCGCTCGAGGCCAGCGTCGTGATCACCTCGGCAAAGGAGCGGAAGGCCGCGCTCTCCAGGCGGTCGGAAAGGGGGGCGATCCCCTCGTAGAGCCGCGCAACGCAGGAGACGTACAGCTCAACCTCGGTGATGCTGTAAAGGTAGGACTCCCCCGTCGGATCGTAATCGGCCTCAAGGCGGCGCAGCTCGGTAATGTCAAAGAGCAGGGGAAGAACATCGCGGAGCGTCAGGGAAAGCTCGGGCAGGCGCAAAAGATCGCGGAACATGGCTTGGCGATAGGCGATCACGCCGCTGTCGCTTGTGAAGAAGGAGGAAAGCGAGGAATCCTTCATGGGCAAAAGGGAAGAAAGACCCAGCTCCTCCACAACGTCACGCTCGATCCGCACGCGCCTACCTTCCTTTTCCCGCACCTCACTCTCACGGTCGGGATACAGGAAGCTCTGATAGTTCTTTTCCACGGCAAGTTCCTCACATTCCATACGTATCTATATTAATTATAGCATACGGTAATACAAAATGCAAGAAAAAAAGCCGGGCATGCCAAAAGCATGCCCGGTAGGGGAAAGGGAGATCATTTAACAGTATTATTTTCAACGACCGCAGTGGCAACCTTCTCACCGACGACAGGATTCCCATCGTGCTCCGCCTCGGTGGTGTAATTTTTGTAGTTGTGGTCCTTGTCGATGATGAGGGTCACGTTCTCCACGGTGTTGCCGGTAGCCAAAACGCTCTTGTGGGCATAGCCCAGGATGCCGCCAAAGTCACGGTAGGCCTTGATGGTGCTATCCTTAACCGTGCAGTTTGTGATGTTCAGGGAAACCGCGTAACCGGCGATGCCGCCGGCTTTATCCCCGTTATCCGGCGTTGAATCGGTGTCGCAGGTCACAGTGGAATTTTGGACGGTGATGTTGTCGATGGTGGCATTGGCACTTTCGTTGCCCTCCCAGCCCACGACGACACCAACATAGTGGGTGCCGGAAACATTGGCATTGTCAAACACAATGTTCTTGACCACGGCCGTGGTGTTGATGCCCGAGAAGAAACCAACGTTGCTTTCCCCGATCACCGTCAGATTGGAGATGGTGTGGCCCTGACCGTCAAAGGTACCTCCGAAGCCCTTAATGGGAGTCCAGGTAACATTCGCAAGGTCGATGTCATCAGCAAGGACAACCGTCTTTCCCTTCCATGTATTGCCGTTCGCGACCGACTGCTGGAATTCCACCAGGGACTCGGCAGAGCCAATGCTGTAAATGACCGTGACGCCCTCATAGGTGGGGAGCCCCTTGACACCATACTGATCCCCGCCAAAGAGCTGATCAAAGGGGATCAGCTCCATATGATGCACGGCACAAGTGGTATGGTCGTAATCTGCGGCGATACCACCGTATTGATAACCGGCCTCCGCGCGTATGCCTCTGCCTCCCTGGGGACGGCAGTAATGGTAGTTGGCCCAATCACCGTAGGTAACTACGACGTCCTTGCAAGTAATGTTATACTGTGTCATATCCGGATAGTTAACGCCGTTGATGGTGGTGGTTTTTTGGAGGCGTCCAATGATCATACCGCTCATGCGGTAGTTGTAGTAGTCATAGGAAGCCGTGCAGTCGTTATAAGCATCCACGCGGCAGGCAATATTGACATTTTCAAAGTTGTAGGTCGCACCGGGCTCGCCCTGGCCCACAACACCGCCGATGCTGCTGTCAAAGGAGCCCCAAAGACCGCCGAGAACCACATCCTCTGCGATCGTAATGTTCTTGAAGGTATAGGTGCCTGCACCCGACCAACCGATAATACCACCGATACCGTTGTTATAGGTTCCAAAATCGGAATCCGCAATGGTAATGTTCTCAAACACGCAGTTGCCCTCGGCACTGCCCGCAATACCGCCGACGTCACCGCCCTCAACAAAGCACTCGGCATTCTCGATGGTGACGTTTTTGACGGTGGCATCCTCCAGCGCACCAAAAAGACCGATAGAGCCGTAGCTGCCCCATTCGTATCCAAAGGCCCAGCCACTCTGATAGACGTTCTCCACAGCGTATCCGTTTCCGTCAAAGGTGCCCTTGAAGGGGTGGCTGCTGTTACCAATGGGGGGGAAGCTCAAGGGCTCATCGTTCTCGTCATAGGCCATAAGGTCAAGATCGCTCTCCAGACGGATGGTCTTGCCCTCAAAGCTCTTTCCACTGTTGACGAGCGAGGCAAGGCCGGCAAACTGCTCCTCATTGGAGAGCTTAAATTCGGTTTTGCTTTCGTCGTACCAGGTGGTGTCGGCCGTACCGTCCCAAAGGATGATCTCCTCCCCACCGCTGACCTCGGCGTTCCCCTGCACCGCCTCCACGGTGATGCTGATGGCCGCATTCAGCCCCTGATAGGCATTGCCCGCGTCCTTGGGAAGCTCGATGGAAACGGCGAGGGGAGGCATATCCTCACCCGCTGCAAGGCCCGACCACGCCGTAGTGTAGCGGGAAAGTGAGAGGTATTCGGTTTCCCCCACTGTCACCGCAAGACCGGCCATCAGGGCCTCGCCCTCGGTGCAGGCGAGCTTGACGCGGTACTTGATGTTCACGTTGCTTTCATTTTTTCCGACCACACGGAAGCTGACCTTGTCACCGGGGACGATGCGGTCAAGCGTCAGCTTGCCGCCGTCAAAGGTGGCGGTGCCGCCAGCCGTAAAGTGGCCGTCGGTGTAAAATTCCCCCTCGGGCGTGTCGAGAGAGCTGGTGCGAAGGTCCGCAAGGTCAGCGGTCATTTTCACCGTACCGGCATTGACGGCAATGTTGACCGTATCCTCGCTTGTGAACAGCGCAAAGGTCGATCCGGCGATCAGGGAAAGACAAAGCGCGATCGTCAGCAAAGAGGAGAGGAGTGCTTTCTTTTTCATAGTGAAACCCTTTCTTGAAATGTGATCTCAGCCCACAGGATAAGGCTTTGCAGGCCGTTATATATCATGCAGAAAGCGTACCCGACAGGGTAAAGGGAGAGGAAAAGCTTAAGGGCAAACCACCGTAGCACCGTCCACGGTGATCGTATCACCGGAGCTCCAGTTGGCAAAGTACTCGGTGATATCGCTACCGTTGGCAACGGTGCAGTCGGTAAGTACAATGCTGTACGCATCGGCGCCGTTCAGACCGATCCACTCGGTCTCGGCCTTGCCGTCAAAGAGGAAGGTGCAGCCCACAAGCTCAGTCTTTCCCCAAAGATTTACACCGTTATAGGCGCTTTTGCCTGTGCATTTGAAGGTGCAGTTTTCCATAGTAAGCTTTGTGATCGCTGATCCAAACGCGTTGAATCCGCTAAAGGTGCAATTTCTGAAAATGACCTCGTTGGCACCGCCGTCAAAGTGTGCGCCGTACACGCTACCGTCAAAGATGCAGTTTTCAAAAACGGTCGTCTCTCCGGCATAGCAGTAGCGCAGACCGCGGTTTCCCTCAAAGGTACAATTTTTGAATGTTCCGTTCACGGTTCCCGTGACGGTTCTTTCATTGTCGCTTGAGAAGGTGGCCCCCACTACGGTCGCTCCGTTGATGTCGAGCGTGCTTGTTCCTTCAAATACCGTTCCCTCCTCACAGATCAGGACGGTATCCGATTTGAGGAGCGAGGAAGGGAAGGTGTACGCTCCGGCACCAAGCGTTACCTCAGTCGCGCCTGCTGTGAGAGCATCGGTAAGGTCCGCGGTGCTGCTGACCGCTGTGCCGATCTCCTCAAAAAGCTCCATGGAATAGGTTTGGTACCCGCTGTCGCCGGCAAGGCCCAGCCATACCTCGCCCTTGGCGGCCTCCGAGTTCTTAGCCGAGGCGGTATTACCGGTGACCTTCACATTGTCCTTTTGCACACCGTACACTGTGATGCCGTCGTCCGTGCAGGTGTCAATGGCGGCAAAGTGGTTGTTTTCGAGGATCAGGGTAACACCGTTTTGCGGATCGCTATTCAGCGTGGCATCGGTAACCTCAACGTGCAGGTAGCGCACGGCCGTTCCCTTGGCGTTGGCAAATTGGGAATTCTTAAGAATGAGCGTTTTATTGGCAAGCGTTGTAGTGAACTGAATGGCATCCCAGTTGGGGCTGAGGAAGCGGCATCCGTCGACCGTGACCGAAACGTCATGAGCATAAATGTGGGAGCCCTTTTCGGCTTCTGTCCCGTCAAATACGGTGTTCACCACACAGGAGCCCTCGCTCATATAGAGCTGGGTATCGGTGAGGGTGTGGCCGTTGCCGTTTAAGGTGGCCCCCGCCTTCAGGGACAGGTTGCCGTCCACGGCAATATCTGCCGCCAGGGTAACGTCATTGCCCGTTGCCAATGCGGCGGTCAGCCGCTCCTTTGTGGAGACAAGATAAGTAACCTCGGCCTCGCCGCTGACGTCGGCGTTCCCCTGTACCGCCTCCACGGTGATGCTGATGGCCGTATTCAGTCCCTGATAGGCGTTCCCTGCCTCGGCGGGAAGCTCAATGGAAACGGCAAGGGAAGGCATATCCTGCTTTGCGGAAAGCTCGCACCAGGCCCCCGTATAGGCGGCAAGGCCGGTGATGGGCTGCTCGTTACCCACCGTCACCGCAAGGCCGGCCATCAGGGCCTCGCCCTCGGTGCAGGCGATCTTGACGCGGTACTTGATGTTGACGTTGCTTTCATTTTTTCCGACCACACGGAAGCTGACCTTGTCACCGGGGACGATGCGGTCCAGCGTCAGCTTGCCGTCCTTAAAGGAGGCGGTGCCGCCGGCCGTAAAATGCCCGTCGTCATAAGATACCCCCTCGGGCGTGTCGAGAGAGCTGGTGCGCAGGTCCGCAAGGTCGGAAGTCATTTGCACCGTACCGGCATTGACGGCAATGTTGACCTTATCCTCGCTTGTGAACAGCGCAAAGGTCGATCCGGCGATCAGGGAAAGACAAAGCGCGATCGTCAGCAAAGAGGAGAGGAGTGCTTTCTTTTTCATAGTGAAACCCTTTCTTGAAATGTATTTGCCCCGTAACAGTAAGGTTTTGTTTACAGGAAATATATATAAGGCGGGGTCATTCCCCCACCGTTGCTTGCGTTGCCGTTACGATGAACTCAATGCCCGTAGAAGATCCCATGGCGGCGTTGTTGTCACTTCGGTCGGGGAGCTCTAAGCGTATGCCAAAGCTTTCGGACTTTTCGTTGGCTGCCAGATAGCCCTCCAGCAGGACCTCTCCATCGGAAAGCTCACACACGGGGAGACGAACAACGGTGCCGTCATGACTGCGTAAGGAAACGGTCAGCTGCTCGGCCAGTGGGGTCAGCTCGGCTGTCATTTTCAGCTCAACGCGGTAAACGGCGGCCACATTGCCGCGGTTGCGTAGCTCCAGGGTGGCATCAAGGTAGCTGCCGGGAACAAGCATGGCGGCCTCTCCCTCACCAAAAAGGGGGGCGGCATTTCTTTTTCCCAGGTCGACCTCCTCGGAGGAGGATATGCTCCTTGGCGCTCCGTCCTGGCCGAGAATGCAACCGGCAAGCTCCGTACGGAAGAGGTCTATCTCCAGTGTTCCGGCGCGGAGGTAGGTGGTGCCGTTTTCCGGCTCTCCGAGGATGCTGTAGGTGGCGATCACGCCGACACAGGCCAGGATCATTGATATAGCAATGCTGTAAACCCATCGTTTCACGGGAATTCTCCTTTTCTGAAGTTAATGAGGTCCGCCCTCGTTGTTCCCCTCGCCGTTCCCTTCTCCTTCCAGCTCGGCAAGGCGGCGGCGCAGGGCCAAAAGCTCGGCCTCCGTCCTTTCCTGCTTGGCGGCAGAGCGGAGAGAGAAGAGCTTTATCACCTCAAGAATAATGATGATCGCACAGGGGACGATCACAATGCCGATGATGCCCGCCCGGCTCTTGAGAAGTGAGATGAGGACGCCGAGAGGATAGCACTGACCGCACACCCTGCCGATGACGTAGTTGCCGCTGTTACCACGGGAGGTGTCGATCGTCTGACAGAGGAGGTCGGCATCGGTGCTGCGGTTATCTCCCATCAGCTCGAGAACATAGCCGCCGCTCCCGTTCTCACGGATGGCGGTCAGGCGGTGGGTGATCGTGACCTGCGTGTCATACACGTAGCGGAAGGTCAAAACATCACCGATCTGTAAGGAGGCGTACCATGCCTTGGCGGCCGCCTCGTCCTCGGGGACGGAATCCACAATCACCATGGAGCGCTTGGGGATCGCGCCGATCGGATAGCCCTCGGTGGGGGTCAACTCACAGCGCTCCATGGATTCTGAGGTAACGACAAAAAAACGGTAACCGAAAAGCTCGGCGGCGCCGTAGGCATCCCGTTTTGCCGACAAAAGCAGGACAGCCGCCAGAGTGCAAACGGCGAGAAAGACCGCAAACAGCGCGTTGAGTAGAATCCCCCCGAGCCGCTTTCCCTGCGCCTTCGTCATATCATTCCTCCTTCCGCCCGGCACGGCCCGAGCGTTCTCGCATCAGTAGGGGGGCGGGCCGTCCTCCCCCTGCTCACAGCGGGGGCAGACAAGGCGCCCCTCGGGGATAATGCGCCCGCAAAGCACACACGTATTGTCAGCGCTTGGGGGGAGGCGGGTGTCCTCCGCCCTCACAGGGGGCTCCCCGCCCCTCTTTATTGAACGGTCCTCTGCCATGGCGGTGCTCCTTTTTAAATGCAACATAATGAGAGTTATGTGACAAGGGACAAGCAAGAAGCACGTAATGAGAGTTATGTGGTATTGGGGAAAATGAGTGCGCTCTCTTTTGGCGTTTTTAACAAAAAAACGGGTACAACAAAAAGGCCTTCCGTGCACTTTTTCAAATCGAAAAAAACGGAAGGCCATATGTCGTTGTTATGTATCCGAAAATCTCAAAAAACTATTGACTTTTTTTCTTTCGCGTATTATAATAACGTAAAAGATTTCGGGTTGTCGGGTGCTTTTTCGGCACGGCAACCACATAACTCTCATTACGTGCTTTACGCTCCCCGATGCTTTGGCGTCGGGCTTTTTTTATACGATGAGTCGCAAGCGCTCCATTTTACGTCGGTGCTCTTCACACGTGGTGGTAATATAGATGCGGGTCGTGTTGATGCTGGCATGGCCGAGAATGTCCGCCAGCTTGGCAATATCCTTTTCCATACCGTAAAAGCAGCGGGCAAACAAATGGCGCAGGTTGTGGGGGAATACCTTTTCCGGTGCCACCCGCGCCTCTCGGCAAAGCCCCTTCATTTCCTTCCATATATTATAACGGCTGAGAGGCGTGCCGTTTCTGGTACGGAATACCGCCCCCTCGCCAATTCCGCGGCTCTCGGCGTAACGGAGGAGATGGCGTTGCAGGTCACGGACAAGGAAAATGCGGCGGCGTTTCCCCTTGCAGTTGACCGTGGCCTCGCCACGGCGAACCGCCTCCACGGTGATATAGGAAAGCTCACTGACGCGGATCCCCGTACCGCAGATGGTCTGCAAAACGAGATAGAGCCGTTCGTTCCTTTGCCGCTTGGCCGTGGCCAGAAGGCGCAGATATTCCTCACGCGACAGCTCGCGCTCACGCGGGCAAAAGGCGTCACGCTGAACGCGGAATTGCTTGATGCAAAGCTCGTGGTGCCCCAGGAAGCGCAAAAAGGCGTTCAAGGCGGCGATCATGGAATTCGCGCTGGTAACGGCATAGTGCTCACTCAAATGCTGCTTGTAGGCGAGGAGCAGCTCCTTCTCTATCTCCTTGCCCTTGCTAAAAACGGCAAAGCGACCGATGTCACGCAGGTACTTGCCAATGGTGGCCACGCTGCGCTCCTCCTGCCTTAAGAAGCAGGCAAAGTCCTTCATGGCTTTTGGGGTAATGCTCAGTTTTTTCATTCCATTCTCCTTGTTTTCGGTATCCTCGTTAGTATGCGACCGTTGCTCTGCTTTTCATTCCTTACCATTGCAGGGCAGAAACGGTGAAATAAAAATGCGGGAGGTACGCAAAAAGCGTACCTCCCGCATTTTTGTGGGATCAAAGAACGCGGACGCGGATTACACCGTCGATCGCCTGCATGGCTTCAGCCGTGCCGGCGGGCACCGCGCTGTCAAGCTCAAGGATCGTATAGGCGTACTCGCCCTTCGAGCCGTTCGAGAGGTTGGCAATGTTGATGCCCTTCTCGGAAACGCAGCCCGTAAGGCAGGTCAAGACGTTCGGGATGTTCTTGTGCAGAACGCAGATGCGCGCCGCCCCATTGTGCGGAATGGAAACGGCGGGGAAGTTCACGCTGTTCCGGATGTTGCCGCGCTCAAGGTACTCCACCAGCTCCTCGGCGGCCATCACGGCGCAGTTGTCCTCGCTCTCAGCGGTAGAGGCGCCAAGGTGGGGGATCGCCACGATGCCATCGACGCCCACGGTCTCCTCGGTGGGGAAGTCGGTGACGTAAGCGGCGATCTTGCCGCTGGCTCGGTCCTCTGCCACCATCATGGCAAGGCCCTTGGTGATGATGCCGGTACCGGCACCCACGGTGTTGAAGTCCAGTGCGCTCT
>JAFQWT010000203.1 GCA_017407375.1 Clostridia bacterium | reverse complement strand
GAAGTTGGGGATAGCGGCAAGGTTATCAAACTGCTCCTGGATGCTCCGGAGCTCCGTGGAGGTCCAAGAGAGGTTGCGCAGGGCCTGCGTGTTGGCGGTGGCGTACTTGGCCGCAGGACCGACAAGGGCGACCATCTGGTTACCGTAATCGGACTGGGCGGTGACGCCGGCCTGCCACTTCATGTACTCCCAAGCGGCATCCTGCTTGCTCTTGTCGTCCTTGTACAGCATGATCGTGGCCGTCAGCGTGGCGATCGAGCAGTTGTTGACCGTGCCATCGTCACGCTCCATACCGGGCAGACGGGTGAAGGTCCAAAGGCCGCGGATCTCAGTCGCAAAGACCGTCAGCGTGTTGTAGGTGGCACAGTAGTCGGTGATAACGAGGGGCATCTCACCCGTACGGAAGCGGTTGGCCGCATCGAAGGTGACGGGGAACGAGTAGTCGGTGTACAGGCGGCAGCACTGACGGAAGGCATCAAGCGCGATGTCCTCGCCAAGGCCGATCTGGGCGCCGGCGTAGGCATCGTCGTACTGCGACTTGTCGTAGTAGTTCGTGTCGTCCTCATAGAGCCACTGGCTTCCGCCCATCTGATAGACGAAGGTCGTCATGGCGGAGGCGTAGGTCAGGCCGACCTGCATGTTGTTCGACTGGAAGATCGTGATGGTCTCGAGAAGGTCATCCCAGGTGACGGGGATATCCACGCCAAGGTCGGCAAGGACGTCAAGGCGGTAGAACATCATCGGGAAGTTGGTGGTCTCGGGCACGCCGTAGGTCTTACCGAGAAGCGAGATCGGGATGGTGTTGGCGTAGTTGAATACGACCGCGCTCTCCTTGACCTCATACTTCGTGCGCGTCACACCGTCCTCATCGACGTAGGTCTTGGCGGGGTGGGCGGGATCGTTGACGTAGTAGGTCGTGGGATCCACAACGTCACCGTTCAGCTTCGGCGAGGTGGGATCGACGTAATAGGTACGCTTATAGCTGCTTTCGTGCTGCTCGGTAAGCTCAATGTCGTAGCCGTACGTATTGATGTAGCCCGCACGGTCATTGACCGGCTCAATGGCTCCGCGGATGGCGTAGTTGATGGTGTCCGCCGCGCCAAGGCCGATGTAAACGTCAGGGCCCTTCCCCGAAAGGACGGAGGGGAGCAGCGTGCCCGCCGCGACCAGCTTCAGGTTGACGGCGATCTGCGAGTTGGGGGTGAAGTTAGAGTCGATGAGGTTACGCCAGATGAGCGACTGGTCACGGCCGTAAGCCAGCCAGACGTCGATCGACTCCTCGAGCGCCTCATCGTCGGTAACGCCCATGGCGTTGTAGTCCACGAAGAAGCTTGAGAAGAAGGAACGGATCTCAAACCAAGCGGACTGGAAGAAGTTGGCGTTGACGCGAGGATCCTCCA
Organism: Clostridia bacterium; assembly: GCA_017407375.1. GTDB lineage: Bacteria > Bacillota > Clostridia > Oscillospirales > CAG-272 > UBA1740. The sequence continues at coordinate 2,387 of JAFQWT010000203.1, read as the reverse complement.
CCGAGGGTGCCTGGATGTTGACGTAATCAACGAGCAGGCCCTGCTGCTTACAGGTGTTGAGCCAGGTACCGAGGGTACCGATGTAGGACTTCAGGTTGGAGAGGTTGGCCGCGATCTCATCCTCGTTGTGGCCCATCTTATCAAGAAGGAGGGCGACCTGGTCAAGGGTGGCGACCTGCGAGCCCTTGCTGCCGCAGAGCTCCACGAACTTGGCGGAAACACGCTCAAGGTTCTTGGCCTCCTGGCGCAGGGTGCGGATGGTGTCGGGCATCAGCTCGGTAAAGCCGTAGTCACGGTACTTATCGGGAGCGGCGCCCGTCAGCTTGATGATCTCAAGGTAGGCACGGTTGATGGCGCTGAGTGAATCCTCGACCGTCTTAATAATGGAAGAAAGCTCGCCAAGGCCGACCTCAAGGTAGAGGGTGTAGGTGACGCCCTTCTTGAAGTAGAACCTAAAATCCTGCGTGCCGTCACCGAGAGGGGCGACCTGCCAGCTCTTGTCGTAATCAAAGCGGGTGTTGTACGCCTCGGCAAACGGGACGGTGGGCGTTCCGTCGGCAAGGCCGTACTCACCGTCACTGCTCCAGAGCTTGATGGTGCGGGAGACGAAAAGACCGTCAAGAAGGTTCTGGCGGAAGCGCGTGGTCATATCGTACCAGCCGTTCTCCGTGACCTGGAAGCTGTAGCTGGCCCACTGCCCCACCGTGTTGTAGCTCTGTGCGCCGATGGTGTTGAAGAGCTGCGAGGAGGGGGAGGAGGGGGAGTTGATGGCAGAGGAACGGTCATTGGAGGAATAGACCGAGGTATCCGAAACGTTGGTCGGATACTCCACCTCAATGCGCGTCAGCTCACCGCTTGCGGCGTTATCGACGGCGCCGGCGTACTTGGCAAGGTACGCCTCATAAGTAAGGGTGGTATCGAACTGGGCGGGAACCAGCTTGATTGACTTGATGACAAGGTTCTCACGCGTGCCCGAGATCGAGATGGTGTGCGTTTTACCCGCCTCAAAGAAGAAGTAGAAGGCACCGTGATGGAAGCCGTCCACGTCCTGCGCGGTGTAGGTGCGCCACTCGGGATCCTGGTACGCGGTGTAGCGCAGGTCGTTGCCGCCCGCATCCTGGTTGTAGTAGAAGGGGCTCTTCTCACCGAAGAAGTAGTCCTTCCCGTTCGTCAGGTACTTGTACTGCTTGGCACCGGCCTCGTCCTCGTAGCCGTACACCCAGTTCTTCGAAAACGCGAGGGCGCGCGCCTCGGCAAACGGGACCGAGGAGTTGATGGAGAGCGAGCGCTCAACCGTCGCAACGTTGTTGGCCACGTCGATCGGGTAGTACTCGATCTCGATCATGTAGAGGTAGCCGCGGTCATCCTTCGGGTTGCCGGCGGCGTCCTTGGTCAGGTGATACTGCGGGACCTCGATCTGCCAGGTAACGGTACCGCTATCGGGCGTGAAGAGGCCGGTCTTACCGTCCAGGTTCTCCAGCTTGTAAAGGTACCCCTGCTCGGGAGCGAAGGGCGTGGTGGCCATGTTGACGGTGTACGCTGCCGTGTTGTCGGCGGCGCCGGTGCCGTTGAGGCCGGGCATCGGAATGGCGTTGCCCTCCGCATCCTTCTCACCCGTCGAGCTGGTGAAGTTAAAGACGTCAACGGAAAGGGTCGGCATTGCCGCACCGGCGGGACCGCGCTGGTTGGCAAGCACCGTCCTGACGACGCCCTTCTCATCCACGCAGTAGCGCTCGTAGTACGAGGCGTACGACTCGGCGTTCAGAATGCTGGCGATCTCGTCCGACGAGGTCTCCGCCGCGGAGGCGGAAACAGCGCCCACGGGTGCCAGCAGCAGCGTGCCGACCACCGTGACAAGGGCAAGCACCAGAGAAAGCGCCCTGACACACCTTGATTTTTTCATAGTGGTTCCTCCTTAGGGGTTAGATTAAGCCATGCGGTGGCGCGCGCCTCTGCCATAAGACACACGCCGCCCGTACATTCGCATATGCGTATATTAACATATTTATTTTGAAATGTCAAGAAGCCGAAATCGGGGATTATCCCCGACAAGGCAAGCTTTTCCAGCGTTTTTGGGGTTTTGCCCGAGCGGCAGCGCCCCCATTTTTGGTTTTTTTATCCAGCACGCTTTTGACCAAAAATAAAGACCTTGCCGTTTTTAAAAAGGATTTATGTCACTTTTCCGTTATTTTATATGCATTTTCGATATTCGCTATTGTGGATATTAAATTGTATTTATATTTTTTGGGGTTTTGGCGTTGCTTTTGGGCTTGTAAAAATTGCACAAATTTTCGTTTTCTTTTTCTACATGTTGCTTTTTTTCACAAAAATGTGACAGGCGGGGCTAAAACGGGGGTGTGCCGAAGAAAAAAGGGCGCCGGCGAAGG
>JAFQWT010000202.1 GCA_017407375.1 Clostridia bacterium | reverse complement strand
ATGAAGGTAGTAATTGCGTACGGGAGGGCCTATGTATCCAAGACTGCGGAGCTTGCGGGAGGATCGCGATCTGAACCAGACGGAGGTCGCCGGGATGCTTTCCATGTCACAAACCGGGTACTCCAAATACGAAACGGGAGAGAACGACATCCCCACGGCCGTGCTCATCAAGCTGTCACGATTTTACGGCACGAGCATTGACTATCTTTTGGGGGAGAGCGACGACCCCCACCGCTATTGAAAAGCAAGCCGCACGGCTTGCTTTTTTTTGCGATATTGCGCTATAATATAAGAAAAAAACGAGGTGAGGCGTATGTGTGTGATCGCGGGGTATACGGGGGGGCGCCGTGCGGCACCCATCCTGATCGAAATGCTGAAGCGGGTGGAATACTTTGACGGCGGCATGGCCACGGGCATTGCCACGATCCATGAGGGCAAGCTATACACGGCCAAGCTCCTTGGTGACGTGGACACCCTCCTGCGAAAGACCGATGCGCTGAGCTTCCCCGGTACGACGGGCATCATCCACTCGCGCCCCTCGCGCAGCTATGCCCAGCACGCGCACCCCTTTACCGACGAGAGCGGGGAGCTTGCCTTCTGCGAGAACGGCACCTATCACCAGGCCACAGCGCCCGAATTCCACGCGGTGGGGGAAGGCCTGATGGCCGACCTCTTCCGCCGTGGGGTGACCTTTAACAGTGCGTTTGGCGAGGCGGGAACGACCTACGGGCCCGCGCAGCTGGTCCTGCCCGACGGACGGAGCATTCACAACGCCGAGCTTTACACGCAGGCGATCGGCGCGGCGGTGCGCAAGGTCCCCGCCGAGGGGCTTGCCGATGCCATAGCCAAGGAGACGGCGGCCATGCTCTCGCGCCTCCCTGCCGAGCTTGTGACCCTCAGTGTGCATGCCCGCCTGCCGGACACCATTACGGTGGGGCGCATCACAAGGCCGATGACGGTGGGCTTTGGCGAAGGAGAAACCTTTCTCTGCACCACGGCCATGGGCTTCCCGCCCGAGGTGCAGGCACGGCCGCACCTTCCGATCCCGCCGACCTCCATGGCGCGCATCACGCCAAACGGCGTTACGGTGCTGGGGATCCCCATTCCCGGGGTGCGCGTGGAGGCGGGGGATGCCCGCACGCTGGCCACGCTCCGTGCTCTCCTGGAGGAGCGGCTCACGGGCCGCGCCGAGGAGCCGCTGGCACTGGAGGAGCTGGCCGACCGTGACTGGTTCCCTCTCCTCTGGCACGAGCCGCGCGTGGACTGCCATATCGCGGCAGCCGTCGGCACGATGAAGGAAACGGCCGCCATGGTCTACGAGACGCTGTGGAGCTTTTACCGCGAGGGGCGCCTCCGCTATACGCTCGGCAGGATCGAAGCGAAGAACAAGACGATCATGAAATTCTGGCTGGAATAAAACGGGGGGAGCCGGGCTATGCTCGGCTCCCCTTTCGTTCCGCACGGAGAAGCTCGGCAAGAAGGTTCTCGGGGCGGTGGGCGTCGGTGGCGGAATAGCGGCCGCGCTCCCCCACCTCGAGGAGCCGCCCAACGTGGCGGTAGCCGAGGACGGCAGGCGGCAGGTGGGTGACAAGGTCGTCAAGGTTACGGACCACGGTAAAGCGCTCCCAGCGCTCGGCAAGGCGCCGCGCAGCACCGCCAAAGACCACACGCGGACAGCCGAAGCCGTAGCCCGTGAGGCGGGGACGGAGGTCGGGACGGTGGTACCAGACGTACTCGTGGGAGAGGACGGCGATGGCGGCGCCGTGGGAGTAGCCGACCAGGGTGATCCCGGTGAGTGTGGGATCGGCAAGGAGCGGCGCCACGGCCGCCTCCGCCACGCGCCATGCCGAGAGAAAGCCGCGGTGGGCCGAGAAAACGGTCCTTCCGTGCCGACGGTAGGCCGCCGCGGGAAAATCGAGGTTTTTCCGCCAGTCGGCCGCGCCGTCCGAGGCCTCAAAAAACAGGGAAAGGACACCGTCCCGTCGCTTGGCGGCATAGTCCACCCCGCCCGCAAGGGTGACGTAATCGGCCGCAAGGCATTCCGAAAAAAGATAAGAAAGACGCATACCAAAAGGATATGCGTGAGAAGTAAATTTGGCTCCGCGCCTTGACAAATGCCGCTCTCTGTGATAAACTGTTAAAAAATCGAAAGGACGCTTTCCATGGACGATATTCTGAAGATCTTAGAGAAGGATGCCACCCTCACCCCCGAGGCGTTGGCCAAAATGTGCAACCGCACGCCCGAGGAGATCCGCGCGATGATCGCGGAGTGGGAGAAGCAGGGGGTGATCCTCGGCCGCCGCACGCTGGTGGACTGGGAGCGCGCCGGTGAGGAAAAGGCACGCGCGATGATCGAGGTCAAGATCGACCACAGGGGCGCCTATGCCTACGACAAGCTGGCCGAGAGGATCCGCAATTATCCCGAGGTCAAGAGCTTGTACCTGATGTCGGGTACCTACGATTTCCTTGTGGTGGTCGAGGGCAAGAGCTTGAAGGAGGTCGCCTTCTTTGTGAGCGACAAGCTCTCCTCCCAGGAGATCGTAACGGCGACTGCCACGCACTTTGTAATGAACACCTATAAGGAGAACCACGTGATGTTCAAGGTGCCGACGGCGGACGAAAGGATCAACGAGCTGCTATGATCCCTTACGAACAACTGATCTCGCAGTCGCTGGCCGGCCTTAAGCCCTCGGGGATCCGCAAGTTCTTTGACCTGCTTTCCACGATGGACGACGTCATCTCCCTGACGGTCGGACAGCCCGACTTTGTTACCCCATGGCACATCCGCGAGGCCGCCATTGAGAGTCTTGAGCGGGGGCACACCTACTACACCGCCAACGCCGGCACGACCGACCTGCGCCGCGCCATTGCCGACTACCTTGACCGCCGCTTTTCCCTCCGCTACGATCCCCATCATGAGGTCGTGGTCACCGTTGGGGGGAGCGAGGCCATTGACCTGGCGCTCCGCGCTGTCATCAACCCCGGGGACGAGGTGATCGTTCCCGTCCCCTCCTTTGTGTGCTACGGACCGCTGGCCGCCATGGCCGGGGGAGTTCCCGTGATGCTGGAGACGCGCCCTGAGGACGGCTTTAAGCTAACACCCGAGCGCCTCCGCGCCGCGATCACCCCGCGCACAAAGCTCTTGGTCCTGCCCTTCCCGAACAACCCGACGGGCGCCATCCTCACGGAGGAGGAGCTTTGCGGCATTGCCGACGTCCTGCGCGAAACGAACGTGCTTGTCCTTTCGGATGAGATCTACGCCGAGCTGACCTACGGCCGCCGCCACACCTCCTTTGCCTCGATCCCCGGGATGTGGGAGCGTACAATCCTTGTGAGCGGCTTTTCCAAGGCCTACGCGATGACGGGCTGGCGCATGGGGTATCTTGCCGCGCCCGAGCCCCTGGCACGGGAGATGCTGAAGCTCCATCAGTACGCCATCATGTGCGCACCGACCATCTCGCAATTTGCCGCGCTGGAGGCACTCCGCAACGGCGATGACGACATTGCCATGATGCGGGAGGAATACGACCGCCGCCGCTCCTTCCTTCTGGCGGGGCTTGCGGAGCTTGGCATTGACTGCTACCCTGCGGAGGGGGCCTTCTACCTCTATCCGCACATCGGCAAATTCGGTCTCACCAGCGAGGAGTTCTGCGAGCGCCTGCTCTACGAGGGCCGTTGTGCCATTGTACCCGGGACGGCCTTTGGGGACGTGGGAGAGGGCTATGCCCGCATTTCCTACGCCTACTCGATGCGCCACCTGGAGGAGGCGCTTCTGCGCATTGGGAACTTCCTGAAAACGCTATAAAAGAAAGCACCGTGCCCCGCACGGTGCTTTCTTGACTGTGGACCATAAAAAGAGCGCTCCCGAGGGAGCGCTGTTTATTTTTATTTCTCGGTCTCGTCGGTCCAGGGATCCCCATCGGCGATCGCCCACGAGAGCGTGACGGTTTCGTCACCCTCGGCGATCACGTGGTTCTCGTCACAGGTGAACGTGACGGTGGCGGTGTACTCACCGGGCTCAGTCGAGACATTGCCGGTGTAGGACGTGACCTTAAAGCCGACCTCCTCAAGGGCCGCCTTGGTCTCGGCGGAGAGGGTGACCGTATGGGCAGAGCCGTCCGCGGTCAGGTACTCACCGTCCGTGATGGCATCGGCATCGTCCAGGATCCACGAAACGTCAATGCCGTCAAGCGAGATCTCCTTCTTCTCAATGGTGAGCGTGGCACCGATGATGGCGGGAGCATAGCCCTTGGCGACGTCGCCCGTCAGCTTCACGACGTAGGTGTAGGTGCCCACGTTCACAAAGCCCTCGCCCTCGTTATCGGTAACGTCGGCGCCCGTGGCATCGTAGATCTTGATCTCCACGCCCGCGATACCCAGCTTCAGAACGTCATAGTTCTCGGCATAGGAGAGGACGATCTTGTGGCCCTCACCGTCATAGGTCACGGTAAGGTCGGCAAGGTTGATCTTGGTGGTATCGATCTCGGCGGCGGCGATCATGTACGTGTAATCGGCAACACCGTAGCCCTCGGGAAGAACGTAATACTCACTGTCGATCGCGAAGGTGGCGCTGGCCGTATGGATGCCCGCCACGCTGTTCACGTGACCCGTCAGCGTGTAGGTGATGGTGTACTCCTCGGAGTTCTCGGGCATGCCCACAAGGCCGACCGTGAACTCGGAGCCGTTGTACAGGAAGTAGCCGCTCTTATCGATGCTCACCCAGCCGGCACCGGGCGCCCAGGTGGGGGCCTTGAGACCGGTCAGAGGGGCCTTCTCCACGATGACCGTGATCTCACGGGCATCGGGGAGGATGAAGTCCTCGGCGCTGTAGCCCTCGGCAAAGGCGAACTCCGCCGTCAGCTTATAGACACCGGGGGTCTTGACCACGTCGGTGGGGATCGTACCGAAGCCCTCGATCACGCGGTAGGCCTTGACGGTGGCAAGGAGGCCCTCAACGTTACCGAAGTCGGGCGCCTGGTCGAGGCCGTTGTAGTAGAGAGTCTGGTCGACAAAATTGGCGTAGGAGAGGTCGAACTCACCGGGGCCGACCGTCAGGTTGGCGGTCATGGGCGCGGGGAGCACGTAGTTCGCGGCATCGGCCTCATTGCGGAAGGAGAAGATGGCCTTCACCTCGGTGGTACCCTTACCAACGCGGCCACCCTCGTATCTGACCTCAAGGAGAGACGGAAGCGTGCCGCCGATGGCCAGCGAGTGGTGCTGGTTATCAAAGGGAACGGCAGCATCCTCAAAGGTCACGCCGCTCATATCGATCTCCGCCTTTTTGACCGAGACCGTGATGCCGCTGACCGAGGCGGGAGCCGCCAGGTTGTTGGCCATATCGGGATCGGTGTAGACAAAGGCGATCGTAAAGGTGGCGCTCTCACCCGCGTTGCGGACAAGCTCACCGGAGGTGATCACATAGCCGACGCCCTCGGGGAGGGTACCGTTCAGCGTGGGGCCATGGAAGGCACCGTCATAGGTGTACTCACCGCCCGTAAAGGAAACGCCGTTCATCGCCACGGCCGCGCCCTTGTTGATGGTCAGCGTGGCGCGCATATCGGAGGCCTCCGCATACCCCTCAGGCATGGTGATCTTGGCAACAACGTCATAAGTACCCGCATTGGTCAGGGCAACGGCATCCACCGCCGCACCGCCATTGATGGAATACTTGACAACAGCCCCCTCGGGAAGGCCGGTGACCGCCACGGTCTTTGCCTGGCCGTCATAGGTGTAGGTGGCACCCTCAAACTTAAGATCGGCAGTCTGTCCGCCACCACAGGCCGTCAGAAGAAGGCAGCCGAGCGCGAGGAGAAGGAACGCCGCAAGCAGAAGTTTCTTTTTCATAGAGCAACTCCTTATTTTATTGCAAAGTTTACATAATCATTATACCTTATCTCACTTCTCTTGTCAATAGAAAACAAGGAAAAATGGGGGCGTTTCCGCCCCGCGCTCCCCCCCTTTTCCCGCTTTTCGGCAATGTGCAAAAAAATAATTTTACGTTCTGTGGGAATTGACGAAAAAGAACTGCTGTGCCGTAGCTCAGCAGTTCTTTTTCTTTCTCATTTCTCGCCGCCAACGGCCGGAGTCCAGCCGGAGGCACGCAGGTTCCACTGGCAGGTGTAGGAGCCGTAGGCCACGTTACCGTCGCTCGACTTCAGCGTTGCCGTGGCAACGAAGGAGCCGACCTCGGCCGACGTGTTCCCCTCGTAGGTGACCACAATGTCCGCCTCGGCAAGGGCGGCCAGCGTCTCCGCGGTGAGGGAGACCGTGTAGGTGATACCGCTCTTGTAGATGATGTAGTCGCCCTCATCGGGGTCGTTCGACTTCTGGGCATCGTAGTCCCACGCGACCGTCACACCATCGGGGAGGGCAGCCTCTCTCGCGGCGACCGTCAGGGTCAGCGTGATCGCGGCGGGCGTGTTGTACTCGAGATCGTTATTGACAAACGAGATCTTCACAAGGTACGTACCGGCAGACAGCGTACCCTCCACAAGCTCGCCATCCTTGTAGATCTCCACAGCACCCATGGCAAGGTCACCGACGGTGGGGAGCCCCGTGAGCGTGATGGTGGGAAGCGCATCCCCGTAGGTAAGCGCCAGCGTGCCGTCAACGGCGGTGCCGCCGGCCAGGACGGTAACGCCCTCCATGTTGTAGGACTGCTTGGCGTTGACGGTCAGGGTGGCGGTCATATCCGCGGGCACCACGTAGCTCTCGTCAGCCACGGCAAACTTGGCAACGACCGTGTAGACGGACTCCTTGTCGCCGGCACCGATCACCTCGACCACGGCAACACCCTCGGCGGCGCCGTCCACGTAGTAGAGCACGGTCACACCGGTGGGCAGTGTGCCGACGATGGCGATGGTCTGCGCGGAGCCGTTGTAGGTCACGGCCTTGTCGGTGAAGGAGATGCCGCTCATATCCACGGTGGCCTTCTTGACGTTCAGGGTGACCTCAAGGTCGGCAACGTCCGCGTGGGTAGCGGGGTTAGCGTTGGTCAGAGCGATCTTTACGGTGTAGGTACCGGCAGCAAGCTTACCGGTCACAGGAGTGCCGTCCTTATAGATCACGGCGTCATTCGCGGTGAGGCCGGTGGGCAGACCGGTCACAGCAAAGACGGGAGAAGAATCACCATAGGTGATCTCCACGGTCTTGTTCTCAACGGCACTGCCGTTGGCCGAGACCACGACGTCCTTCATGTCGTAGACCTCTTTAGCGCTGATCTCAAAGGTCGCCGTCATCTCAGCGGGATCGGCGTAGTTCGGATCGGTGGAGGTGAACTTGGCCACAACGGTGTAAACGCCGACCTCGGTCAGGGCGACCTCGGCGACACCCTCGGTGGCACCGTCCACGTAGTAGAGCACGGTCACGGCAAAGCCGTCAAGGCCGGTGACGGTGATCGTCTGGGCTTCACCGCTGTACTTCACGGTGAGCGAATCAAAGACGACGGTGTCGGCAAAGTCGGCTATGGGCGCCTTATCGACCACAAGGGTGGCCTCGAGCGGCGCGGGATCGAGATACTCGACCTGGTTGGAGTTGAGGAGCGCGATCTTCACGGTGTAGGTGCCGGCGTTCAGGATGCCGGTCACAGGCTCGGTGCCGGCGTAAACCGTGACCTCACCGGCGGTAAGGCCGGCGGGAAGATCCGCGAGCGTGAAGACGGGGATCTCGGCGCCGTACGTGATGTGCGCGGTGCGATCCTCGGCCACAGCGCCGCCCGCAAGGACGGTAACGCCGTCAAGCACGTAGTTTTGGCGCTCCACGATCGTCAGTGTGGCGATGAGACGGGGGGCCTCATAGTTGGCGGCCAGCTCAGGGGAGAGCACGAAGGAGGCAGCCACCTGATACACGTCGGCCTCGATGACCTCGTCAGCAGCGACAGGCGTAAAGGTCTCACCCTTCAGATAGACGTAACCACCAAGGGTAACGCCCTCGGGCAGGGTGCCCGTGTAGGCCATCGACTTGACGGTGCCGTCATAGGCGACCTTCAGGTTCGGCATCGTAACGCCCTCAAGGACGTACGCCGCCTTCTCGATCTTGAGCGTGGCGGTCATATCCGCGCAGGGCTTGTAGGTATCGGGCAGGGTGATCTTTGCCACGACGTCATAAGTACCCGCGTTGGTCAGGGCCACAGCATCCACACCCTCGGCGGCGCCGTTGATGTAATACTTGACGAGGGCGCCCTCGGGAAGGCCCGCAACGGCGATGGACTGGGCCGTGCCGTTGTAGGTCACGGTCTTGCCCTCAAACGTGAGCTCGGCAACCAGCTTCTCGGGAGCGGTGGACACGGGGGGAGCCGTGGTCACAGGAGCCGTGGACACAGGAGCCGTGGTCACGGGCGCCGTGGTGGCGGGAGCCGTGGTGGAAGCGGCAGAGGTGCCGGGCGTCGGAAGCAGTCCGCCAAGCAGGTTGCAGGCGGAAAGCATCACGCAGGTGAGCACCAGAGCGAGCAGCACGAAAAGTAAACGCTTATTTTTCATGGGAGGTCTCCTTTGAAAAAATAATCTTCAACACTATTATAGTAGATTTTCACCCGTGTTGTCAATAGATAAAGGCGAAAAAAGACGCGATTTGCACAACCGTTCTCCCCACTGTTTTTTCTTTTTTGTACAAATAGCAACAAGACAGCGCTCCTTTTTTGTCATTTGCGACACACCGTGTAAGAAAAGGCGCAAGCACTCCCCCAAAAAGAGAAAGCTCCCCGGCCGAAAAAGGGGCCGGGGACCGAAAAAAGCCGAGGAAAGCGGGAGGCGCCAAATGCGCATTGAAAACCGAATAAGGGGGTATCGTAACGGACTCAAACGTACGAACTGCTTAGCAGTTCAAGCGATCGGTCAATTAGTATCGTTCAGCTGAACACATTACTGTGCTTACACCTACGACCTATCAACTTGTAGTCTGCAAGTGACCTCTCGGGCAAAGCCCATGGATATCTCATCTTGAGGTGTGCTTCACGCTTAGATGCCTTCAGCGTTTATCACGTCCGCACGCGGCTACCCAGCTATGCCCTTGGCAGAACAACTGGTGCACCGGAGGTGCGTTCGACCCGGTCCTCTCGTACTAAGGTCAACTCCTCTCAAATATCCT
>JAFQWT010000016.1 GCA_017407375.1 Clostridia bacterium | reverse complement strand
GGCAAGGCGGAGGCCGTGGAATTCTGGCGCAACACCCTCAAAAAGGAAAAGGCCAACCCCCTGCTGCGCGGTATTTTGGGCTACGTGTCGGTCACCGCGGTGTATTTGCTCGGTGCCTGCTATGCTCCCCGCGCCCTCTCCCTGCTTGCCGGCTTTGCGCTCTTCCTCTTCGCCTTTCCCGCCCTGCTGCTTGTGTGGGTCGCCGTTTGCCTTCTTCGCTTTTGCCTTGCCTACCTGCGCGTTTTCCGCGCCCGCCATCGCCTCTACCGTCGCCTTCGCAAGGCCTCGGCCGAGCGGGGCTACACCCTGACAAAGCCCCTGGCCCTCTACCGCACCATTCTGTTCCCCCGTCGGGACGTCATCAACTTCACCCTGACGTCTCCCGCGGGCGAGGTCTACGACTGCCACGTCTTTTCCACCCTCCGCAAGAGGCGCGTCCTCTTCTTCGATGCCGAGGGCACCGTCACCGCCGTTTCGCCCGCCCGTCGCAATACGGTCGGGCTTGAGCCGTTCCCCCGCCCCGCGATGTATTCGTATTACGTCTCGGCCGAGCTCTTTTCCCTCTTGCCGCAGCCCCCGCCCGTCAGTGCGCCGTACGGCTTCACCTCAGAGCATCGCAAGCTGGTCATCGTTACGCCTGCCGTGTGGCGCTGGTACGTCGATGAGGGCAACTCCCGTGAGATCCAGCCGGGCGCCTTTGCGTGGGGCTATCGGTTCTACAGCGCCACCGACCTCCTCTCGCTCCTTGAGCGCGATGCCCTTGACCGCGACTGGAAGCACAGATAACGGTAAACAATACTTCACAAAAACACCCTCCCGATGCGGGAGGGTGCGTTTTTTATTCGTAATAGCGGGGAAGCTCCTCGTCCACCAGTGCTTCCATGAGGGAGATCTTCCACTCAAGGTGGGCCCTGTCGCACATGTATTCCATGCTGGGCTCGTAGCCAAGGTGGGAGTCGAACTCAACAAGCGGAATGGTGCTTTTCGCGTTTTCGATCTCCGCGCGGCAGAGGGCGCGCATCTCGTCCACAAGCACGCGCCGCTCCTCTCCCTGCGTTGCCGGGAGGCGGACCTTCCTTTCAAAAAACTCCTTGGCGGCGACCGCCGTGCGGAGCGAATTGCGAATGAACTCGCAAACCCCGAGGATGCGGCGGGCGTTATCGCGCTTTTTCTCGGTCACGCGCTCTACCGCAGGGGAAAGGAGGTCAAGGCCGCGGGTGTAGAGGTCGACCGCCTTCTTGAAGCATTCGGTCTCATAGAAGAGCTTGTCCGTGGCCTCCTTGTACTGATGCACGCCGCGGATCTTGCCCCATTGGCCGTTGCCGTAATCGGGGAAGCAGATGCTGTTCCCGCCAAAGTGCGCGTAGGGCACCGTCGGGATCTTCACGTCCTTTTCGTCCTCCAGCACCAAAGGGTAGGCGGGGCCGATGCGGCAGGGACCGTACTGGTCGTGGTTGGTGGCAATGACGTAGTCCATCGCCTCGCCGAAGTAACGGTAGGCCGCGGTGACGTCTCCCACGTTCTCCTCACCAAAGTCACGCGCCACAATGCGCTCGAGCATCTCCTCAAGGTTTGGCGTGGGGGTGTGGAAGGCCCATTTGGCCAGCTCCGAGATAAAGGAGGGGGTGAAGCCGTAATGGTGGCAGTCCATCGTGCCGTCAAGGCCCCACGTATCGTGCGCTGCGCGCATGCCGTTGTAGCGCTCGATCCAACGGTAGGGCGCGGGGACGTAGGGCGCAACGCCGATGTCCCAGGTGCGGCCGCCCGTGTTCGTCATGGAATAAAAACGCAGGCCAAACTCGTGGGCGGCCTCCGCCTCACTCGTAAAGTAGGAGCTGGGGCCGACGTAAAAGAGGTTGTAGTCGGCCACGCGGATCAGAAAGCCGTCGCGCATAAAGTCCTCGCCCATCTCGTAGGTCGCCTGG
>JAFQWT010000201.1 GCA_017407375.1 Clostridia bacterium | reverse complement strand
CGGCCAGGCGGGCGGAGGCGGGGTCGGTGGCCACGTTACCGATATGTGGCACGGGGCCTCCGAGCAGCTCCCCGAGAAGTGCATCGAGCTCGGCAGGGCCGAGCTCGTCGCAAAACCTTGGATCCCAGTAATGGGCGGGGGTATCAAAGAGGCGCATCAGTGGATCCGCTCTCCGGGCTTCACAGCGGGATCGAGGAACACCACGCGGACGTCCTCCTCTCCCGAGGCAAGAAGCATGCCGCGGCTCTCCACACCGCAAAGCGTGGCGGGGGCCAGGTTGGCCACGACGACCACCGTCTTGCCGACGAGGTCCTCGGGCTCATAGAACTTGGCAATGCCCGAAACGATCTGGCGCTGCTCGTAGCCGAGGTCGACCTGGAGCTTCAACAGCTTTTTGGCCTTGGGCACGCGCTCACAGGAGAGGACACGCGCCGAGCGCAGCTCAACGGCACCGAAGGCGTCGATCTTGATCTCGGGCTCATGCTCGACCTCGGGGACGGGCTCCTCGGCGGGGGTCTCCTTGGCGGCCTCGCGCTCCTCCAGCTTTTTGAAGAAGGCGGCCTCGTCAATGCGGGCAAAGAGGGTGGATGCATCGCCCAGCGGGCGGCCCGCCTCCAGAGCGCCGAACTCGGCAAGCGTTTCGTAGGCGGTCTTATCGGTGCCGAGCTGGGCAAAGATCTTCTCGGCCGTTGCGGGGATGTGCGGCGCAAGGAGCACGGCGGCGGCACGGATCACCTCAAGGAGGTTGTAGAGCACGGTCGCCAGGCGGTCACGCTTCCCCTCGTCCTTGGCCAGCGCCCAGGGCATGGTCTCGTCAATATACTTATTGGCGCGGCGGAGCATGGTGAAGATGGCCTCCAGCGCATCGGCAATATGGAAGGTGTGCATCAGCTCGCGCGAGGTGTCGGCCGCCGTGCGGAGGGCGGCGCGCAGCTCGGCGTCGATGGGCTCCTCGGCCGTGGGAGCGGGGATCACGCCGTCAAAGTACTTCTTGGTCATCGCATGGGTGCGGCTGACAAGGTTGCCAAGGTTGTTGGCAAGGTCGGTGTTATAGCGGTTGATAACGTTCTCGTAGGTGATGCTGCCGTCGGTGGCGTAGGGCATCTCGGAGAGGGCAAAGTAGCGGACGCCGTCCACGCCAAAGTCCTCGGCCAGCTCATCGGCATAAATGACGTTCCCGCGCGATTTGGACATCTTGTCCGCGCCCGAATTGAACCACGGGTGGCCAAAGACCTTTTTCGGCAGGGGGAGGTCAAGCGCCATCAAAAGGATCGGCCAATAGATGGTGTGGAAGCGGAGGATGTCCTTGCCGATCACGTGGATCTCGGCGGGCCAGTACTTTTGGAACAGGGCGGGCTGCTCGGGAAGTGCGGGATCGTAGCCGAGGGCGGTGATATAGTTTGAGAGGGCGTCGATCCAGACGTAGATGACGTGGCGCTCATCAAACGGCACGGGGATGCCCCAGCGGAAGGAGGAGCGCGAGACGCAAAGGTCCTGCAGGCCCGCCTTCAGGAAGTTGTTGAGCATCTCCTTCTTGCGGCCCTCGGGCTCGATGAACTCCACGTGCTCGTCGATGTACTGCATCAGGCGGTCGGAGTCTGAATTGTGACAGTGAGCAGTTCACGCCAACAGGTCGCGGCATAAAGCTATTAAACGCAAGTCCGCTCTTTT
>JAFQWT010000200.1 GCA_017407375.1 Clostridia bacterium | reverse complement strand
TTGTCATCCGCGAAAGCAGACGGTCACGCTGGACACCCTTTTCCTTGCCGTAAAAGGTCTCGGTACCGCCGACGATGGTGCCGGAGAGGCCGCCCTTGGACTTACCCTGCTGCAGGAGCACCGCCACCACAAGGAAAAGGCCGGTGGCGATCAGGAGTGCGATCAGAATATAGGTCAATACCTGCATAAAACTAAATTCCTTTCTTATACGATCGGCCGAAAAACGGCCTTATTTTCGTCAATTGCATTTAAGTATATCATATCCCGATAAAAAATGCAAGGGCTTTCCCTTATTTTTTGGAAAAAACTTTATTCCAGGAGGAAGCAGGCGGAAAGCGCCGCGCGGGAAACGGCATCGGCGGCACGGAGGGAATAGTTCCTGGCGGCCGAAAGGCGCTGCCCGATCGAGAGAAGGATCGCGCGCTCGGGCAGGGGGAGCGAGAGGAGGGCGGCGGCGTTCACGTGGGAGAGCGCCCCCGTCAGCGAGCAGTAGCGCTCATAGTAGTGCGAGGAAAGCAGTGCCGACAGCCCGATGGCCAGCGCGGCCTCCATTTCCCCCTCCACCGCCTTGATGACGTTCAGCTTATTGTCGGTCGAGATCGCGGCGTCGTAGGGGAGCTGGCCCGAAAGATACACCCCCGTCACGAGATGCCGCCCATCCTTTTTCGTGGGGGCGCGCTTGACAAGGACCATCGTGCGGTTGGGCTCACGGAGCGAGGGGATGCGAGGGACAAGGTAGGGGGTGGGCTTGCCGGGGGTCGGGAAGCGCACTTGCCCGCCGACAAGGCCCGCGGGCTGCAAAAGCGGCACGGCACCGTCCCTGCGGTCGGAGCGCAGGCAGTCACGGTAGCGCGACTCAATGGTGAGTCCCGTTTTGACGGTGAGGCCAAAGTCGGAAAGGCGGTAGGGGAAGGAGTTCATCGCGCGGACCAGAGCCACGTCCTCCTTGCTTTTTGCCAACAAAACTTTACATTCTGACGAAAAAACAGCCACGGGGTAGGGGATCGGCGGCAGCTCCTCAAAGCCCTCGGTCCGTTTGACACGGACGCGGAGGGCGCCGGGCTCCTCCCCATAGCGGAAGTAGGCCAGCATGGTCTTATCGGGGCGGTTGCCGCGGCGGCCGGCATCGAGCGTGAGAAGAAAGAGGGGGGCGCGGGCAAAGAGGCGCTCACGGAGGGGGGCGGCCCCCACGCTGTCGGCAAAGGAGAGCGGGAGGATCGCCGCCATGACGCCCCCTTCACCAAGGCGGGCCGCCGTGGCCTCGGCAAAGAGGAAGGCGAGGTCGGTGAAGCGGGGCAGAACGCGCTGGCAGAAGCGGGCGGCAGGGCTATCCTCCGCGGGCATGCCCGTGGGGGGAGAGAGAAGCGCGATATCGTAGCGCTCCCCGTCCCCGCTCGGCTCGGCAAGGCCGCGGGCGGACTCCATAAAGTCCTCCCCGTGGATCCTCACGACGAGGCGGACGTCATAGTCGTGCTTGGCACGGCGGCGCACGCGCTCCAGAATATCGGCAAGGGTGGGCAGAAGGCGCCCGTCACACTCATAGGCATCGAGGAGGATGCGGCGCACGTGGCCGTCACGGCAGAGCGCCTCCACCGCGGCGGCGGTGAGGATGCCCGTGCCGGCGCCCACGTCAAGAAGGCGGACCTCCTCCTTCACGGGGAGCGGAAGACCGGCGGCCAGCTCCTTTGCCTCGGCCGCGGTGGTGAAAAAGCGCCCGAGGCGGATCCCCTCCGCAGCGACGGTGCGCCGTATGAGCTTGTTCGTATGCCGTATGGCAAGGGCCAGCATCCCGCCACCTCCTTTTGGTTACTACCCTCATTGTAGCACAGAAGGGGCGACAAATCAAGAGACGGAGGGCGGCTTTTTTTCACACGGGTGTTGCACCTTTTGAAAAACTGTGCTACAATAGACATAACGAAACGAAATTTTAAAGAAGGGAGCGTGCCAACCGATGAAGCCATTGCGTATTCTGCACGTGGGGAGCGTTGTGCTGGGAATGCCGTACCTTGGGCTGTCGCTTGAAAAGTGCAAGGAGCGCCACCGCCGGTTTCCCGAGGTCTTTGACGGCCTTTTCGACTACATCAAGCGCGAGAGCATCGACCTTGTCCTCTTCTCGGGCAACCTTTGCAGCCGCTACCTGACAAGCGAGGATGCCCGCCACCTCATCGCGCTTCTCGGCGGTGTGCCCTCCTGCACCTTTGTCATCTCGCCCGGCGACCAGGACCCCTACGACGTTGACTCGCTCTACGTGTCGGGCCGCTTACCGAAGAACGTCCGCATTTTTGAGAACGAGGCCCTTGAATACGTGGACCTCCCTGCGCTCGGCGCCCGTGTGTACGGCTGGGCGATCCACGGTCAGCGCTCCACGCTTTCCCCACTGGCGGGGGCGGCGGTGGAGGACAGTGAGACCCTGAACCTGCTTTCGGGCTGCTGCAGCATCGGGAGCCGTTCCCTTTTCGTGCACGTCACCCCCGAGGAGATCGCCGCCTTCGGAGCCGATTACGCCGCCTTCTCCCACGGCCCCTCCACGCCCGTCCGCCGGGCAGGCAAGACCCTCTACTGCCACGCGGGCTTTCTTGAAGGGCACAGCTTTGAGGAGGGGGGCGAGGGAGGCGTCGTCCGCATTGACGTGGACGAGGACCGCACCCTCTCGACCCGCTTTGTCCCGCTCTACCGCCACCGCTACGAGACCGTTACGCTTGACATCACGGGCGCCAAGGATATGAGCGAGGTGCTGGCCGCCCTCCGCCCGCACGTGGAGGAGCGCGGCTTTGGGGAGGAGACCTCCCTCCGCGTGATCCTTGAGGGGCGCCTTGAGCCGACCGTGATGCTATCCCCCTCGCCCGAGGAGGCGCTCAGCTTTTCCTTGTATTCTCTCGACTTTATCGACCGCACGCGCCCCACGCTCAACGCCGAGTACCTGGAGCGCGATATGACGGTGCGCGGTGAGCTTTACCGCACGCTCCTGCCGAGGATCAACTCGCAAAATCTCGAGGAGAGCGTGGCCGTGTCCCAGGCCTTCCGCGCGGGCCTTGCCGCCCTTGAGTCGCGCGATATCACGGGCATCTGACCCGCGCCCTTCTGCCAAATGCCGCCCCTTTGGGGCGGCTTTTTTGCGTTTTTGGGAAAAGGTGAGCGAAAATTCGGATTTGCCCTTGTTTTTTTCTGTCACTTCTGTTATACTTATCTTTGTTATACTGTGACATTTTCTCGCGCGCGAAGCGCAGAGACGGGAAACGAGGTGTGCTATGAAGAAAATCGGCTTTGACAACGATCTGTACCTGAAAACACAGTCCGAAAGCATCCGCAAAAGGATCGAGCAGTTCGGGGGAAAGCTTTACCTCGAGTTCGGCGGTAAGCTCTTTGACGACTACCACGCCTCCCGCGTTTTGCCCGGCTTCAAGCCCGACAGTAAGCTGCAGATGCTCCTTCAGCTCAAGAAGGAGGCCGAGATCGTTATCGTCATCAACAGCGCCGACATCGAGAAGAACAAGATGCGCGGCGACCTTGGCATTACCTACGACCTTGACGTTTTGCGCCTTATCGATCTTTTCCGCGGTGTCGGCCTTTACGTTGGCAGCGTGGTCCTAACGCGCTATGCGGAGCAGTCGGCCGCCGCGGCGTTTGAGAAAAAGCTCGAGGGGCTTGGCGTGCGCGTGTACCGCCACTACCCGATCGAGGGCTACCCCTCCAACGTTGAGAAGATCGTCAGTGACGAGGGCCTTGGCAAGAACGATTATATCGAGACCGAGCGGCGCCTTGTGGTGGTGACCGCCCCCGGCCCCGGCAGCGGCAAGATGGCCGTTTGCCTCTCCCAGCTCTACCACGAGAACAAGCGCGGGATCAAGTCGGGCTATGCCAAGTTTGAGACCTTCCCGATCTGGAACCTGCCGATCCGCCACGCCGTCAACGTGGCGTACGAGGCCGCCACCGCCGACCTCAACGACGTCAACATGATTGACCCCTTCCACCTGGAGGCCTACGGCACCACCACCGTCAACTACAACCGTGACGTGGAGATCTTCCCCGTTCTTCAGGCCACCTTCCACAAGATCTACGGCGCCTCGCCCTACAAGTCCCCGACCGACATGGGCGTCAATATGGCCGGCAACTGTATCATCGACGATGAGGCCGTGACGGCAGCGGCACGCCAGGAGATCATCCGCCGCTATTACACCGCCCTTTGCGGCCAGCGCGAGGGCACGGTGGACGACTCCACCGTCCTGAAGCTGGAGCTTCTCATGAACCACGCGGGCATCACCGTCAGCGAGCGCCCCGTGATCGCCGCCGCCCTTGAGAGAGCGGAGGAAACGGGGGCCCCCGCGGCCGCCATGGAGCTGCCCGACGGGCGCATCATCACGGGCAAGACCTCTCCCCTGCTCGGCGCCTCGGCCGCCCTGCTCCTCAACGCCCTGAAGGCGCTGGGACGTATCGCGGACAAGACCCTTCTGATCCCGCCCGAGATCATCGAGCCGCTCCAGGATCTGAAGGTCAACCACCTTGGCAACCACAACCCCCGCCTGCATACCGACGAGGTGCTGGTGGCGCTCTCGATCTGCGCCTTCTCCTCTCCGACGGCGGAGCGGGCCATGCGCCAGCTCTCCAAGCTCCGCGGGTGCGAGCTGCACTCCTCGGTGATGCTGGCGCAAATTGACAACAAAACGTTACATAAGCTTGGCCTTAACGTGACCTGTGAGCCGCGTTACCAGACCAAGAAGCTATTCCACCCGAAGTAAGGAGAGAGACGATGCTGCGACACGTTGTGATGTTCAAGTTCCTTCCCGAGGCGGACGGCCGCGGGAAGGCCGAGAACGTGGCCCTGACGGCAGAGCGCCTGCGCGCGCTGCCCGCCCTCATACCCGAGATCCTGCACTCCGAGGTGCACGTGGGCGCCCCCGAGGCGGCCGAGGCCAACTGCGACCTTTTGCTCATCTCGGATTTTGAGAGCTTTGAGACGCTCTCGACCTATCTCCGCCACCCCGACCACGTGGCCATCGGCGCCTTTATGCGCCCCCTGCGCGAGAGCCGCGCCGCGGTGGACTTTTATCTTTGAGACGACCCCCACTCGGGAGGTGACGCTATGCCCCCAAAAAATTCCGTGATCCCGCTGCGGATCACCGACATCAATAATCTTGGCTTCGGTGTCTCGCGCGATGCGGACGGCAAGGTCGTTTTCGTGAGGGACACCGCGGACGGCGATCTTTGCGAGGTCAAGATCATCAAATCGGCGCGCGACTATTCGGTCGGGCGCCTTGTTGCGCTTCTTGAGCCGTCCCCCCACCGCGCCGAGCCGCACTGCCAGGCACACGGCTGCGGCGGCTGTGCCTACGGTGCCGTCACCTACGAGCATGAGCTGTGGCTGAAGCGCCGCACGGTCATGGCCGAGTTCAAAAAGGCGGGGCTTTCCGTGGAGGTCGGTGAGGTGCGCCCCTCGCCCTCCTACCTTGGCTACCGCAATAAGGCCCAATACCCCGTGGCCCGTGGTGCGGACGGTGTGCCCGTCATCGGCTTTTATGCGCCAAGGTCCCACCGCGTGGTGGAGGCGGCGCACTGCCCCCTCACGCCCCCCCTTTTCGGAAGGATCGCCGAGGAGATCCGTGCCCACGCCGTACGGGCGGGGGTCCTTCCCTACGACGAGGAGGACGGCACGGGGCTTTTGCGGCACATCTACCTGCGCGCCGCCAAGGACTGCCGCGAGGTCCTGCTCACGCTGGTCGTCACGCGGGGCGAGTACCCCGAGGCCGAGGCGCTTTGCCGTACGCTGACCCAGAAATTCCCGATGCTTGTCGGAATCCTTCTGAACGTGAACGATGCGCCGACCAACGTGATCCTTGGCAAGCGCTACGTAACGCTTTGGGGGCGCCCCTATCTTTGCGACACGCTGGCAGACGTCACGCTGGAGCTGGCCCCTGCCGCCTTTTACCAGGTCAACCGTGACGCGGCCGAGGCGCTCTACCGCCACGCCGCCGCCCTGGCCGAGCTGCGGGGAGACGAGGTGCTTCTTGACCTCTACTGTGGGGCGGGAAGCATCGGGCTTTCCATGGCGGGGCGGGTCTCCCGCCTTTTCGGCATTGAGATCGTGCCCGAGGCGGTGGAGTGCGCGCGCCGCAACGCCGCGGCGGCAGGCATCAAAAACGCCGTGTTTGCCGTGGGCGATGCCGCCGCCACCGCCGAGATCTTAGCGAGTCACGGGGTCTCCCACCCCGACGTGATCGTCCTCGATCCGCCCCGCGCGGGCGCCGATGCGCGCCTTCTCGACACGGTGGATGCCCTCGCGCCCTCGCGCCTTGTGTACATCTCCTGCAACCCCGCCACCCTTGCGCGGGACGTTGCCTACCTCACAAAGCGGGGCTTTGTCCCCGGGCCCGTCACGCCGTTTGACCTTTTCCCGCGTACGGGGCACGTCGAGTCCGTCGTGTGTCTCACACGTCGGCTCGACAATGAATTGCGCGAGCGCATGAATTGAGTGCGTTGCACTCATGAATTGGCTTCGCCATGAATTGCCCTGCGGGGCATAAGGATAACGAGGCAATTCAATTCATGGAGGAGGCGGAACGCCGACGAGAAATCATGATGCGATAGCATCAATTCATGACACGGAGTGTCAAATCATTCTAAAACGAGGTCTTACGATGAAAGAAAACCTTTTAGTCGATTTATCAAAGCAATTTGCCGTTGATATCGTTAATCTTTGCACCGATATAAAAGAAAACCGAAAAAGCAACATACTGTTAAATCAGGTATTGCGAAGCGGCACAAGTATTGGAGCCAATATTCACGAAGCCAATTATGCGGCAAGCAAAGCGGACTTTATCAATAAGTTTCAAATTGCCTTGAAAGAATGCTACGAAACTGATTATTGGCTCGGTCTATTCAAAGATACCCACATGATAACCGAGGAAGAATACAAGGATATGTTCGCCAAGTGTAGCAAAATCCGCAAATTGCTCATCGCCTCCATCACCACTGCAAAGGAAAACGCATAAGGACAAATGTTACTTTCAACCTATGATTTAAGGGCTTTTTGTACGTACAACCCCCGTTTTTGACGCAAAAATATACCTTTTGGAGTCTTGACCCCCATCGAAAGTGTCGTTTGTCTGACGAGAAAATAAGTCAACCGCCTCCCATGCTTGAAGAAAGTGAGAATGCTATGAAGATCTGTGTGATCCAGCCCCGCTATTCCTTTGACGAGGGTGAGCTTGCACCGCGCTTTTGTGAGCTTTTGTCTCTCCTTGACGAGTGCGATGAGTCGCTGGACCTCATCGTGCTGCCCGAATACAGCGATGTCCCTGCGGACGTTAAGGGGGAGCGCGGCTTTTACGAGGCGGTCGAGAGGAATACCGACCTCCTTTTGCAAAGGGCCGCCGAGACGGCCAAGCGGTGCCACGCGCTCCTCTTTGTGAATGCGGGTCAAAGGACCGCGGATGGGGTCCGCAATACCACGCATGCCTTTGACCGCGAGGGGCGGCCCCTTGGGCAGTATTTCAAGGCGCACCCCGCCCCGAGCGAGGTAAAGACCGAGGCCGAGGGCGGTCACGGGCTGGACGTGGGGTACAGCTATCAGGTCGCCCCGCCCTACATTCTGGAGGCCGAGGGCCTGCGCTTTGCCTTCCTCACCTGCTACGACTTCTACTTTTACGAGGGCTTTGCCAGAATAGCCAAGGAAAAGCCCGATATCATCATCGGCTGCTCTTTGCAGCGCACCGACAGGCACGAGGCCCTTACCATCCTCAACACCTTCCTTTGCTACAATACCAACGCCCACCTGATCCGCGCCTCGGTCTCCCTCGGCGAGGACTCTCCCGTGGGGGGGAGCAGCATGGTCGTGGCGCCGACGGGCGAGGTCCTTCTGAACATGAAGAACTCCGTGGGGCTTGGCATCTGTGAGATCGATCCCCAGAATAAGTACTATAAGCCCGCGGGGCACCTTGGCGCTCTCCGCTCTCACGCCGAGTACATCGAGGAGGGGCGCCGTCCCTGGCTCTACCGTAACGGCGGCGCCTCGGTCGTTCCCTTTGACAGCGTGATGCCCTATCCCCGCATCTGCGCGCACCGCGGCTTTAACACGGTGGCCCCCGAAAACAGCATGCCCGCTTTTGGCGCGGCGGTGGCGCTGGGCGCCGAGGAGATCGAGTTTGACCTGTGGTCCACAAGGGACGGGGTGCTGGTCTCCTGCCACGATGCCACGCTGGACCGCGTGAGCAACGGCACGGGAAGGATCTACGAGCACACCTACGAGGAGCTGCGGCAGCTCGACTTCGGAGCGAAGCACCACGAGAAATTCCGCGGTCTTACGATCCCGACCTTTGAGGAGATCCTGCAGAAATTCGGCGGTCGCGTCATTATGAACATCCACGTCAAGATCTGGGACGGCAATTACGGCGACCCCATGATCGAGAGGATCGTGGCGCTTGTGCGGCAATACGACTGTGAAAAGCACGTCTACTTTATGACCAGCAATGACGAGATCCTCCGCCGTGTGATGGCCTACGCACCCGACCTCCGCGTTTGCGTGGGCTGGGACGGAAACCGTGACCCCATGTCCATCGTTGACCGCGCTATTGCGCTTGGCGCCTACAAGGTCCAGCTCTTCAAGCCCTACTTCAACGAGGAGAGCGTGAAAAAGGCGCATGCCCACGGCATTCTTTGCAACGTGTTTTGGGCGGACGACCCCGAGGAGGCCTGCCGCTACCTTGCCATGGGCATCGATACCATCCTGACAAACGACTATCTCGCGGTCCGCAACGCGGCCAAGGGGAAGTATATTAAGTAAAAAATACTTTACAAATTTGACGAAAGGAGCCACCCATGAAGGCAGTTGTGGCGATCGATTCCTTTAAGGGGAGTCTTGAAACGTTGGAATCCGGGGCCGCGGTGCGGGAGGCGATCCTTGCTGTGTACCCCGAGGCCGAGGTGAGGGTCTGCCCCCTTGCCGACGGAGGCGAGGGGACGGTGGCGGCCGTGGTCGCCGCGAAGGGCGGTGAGCTTTGCCACCACAGGGTCACAGGGCCGCTGGGCGAGGAGGTGACGGCGGAGTACGGCGTCATTCCCGAGGAGCGCCTGGCCGTGATCGAGATGGCCGCGGCGGCGGGGATCACGCTGGTCCCCGAGGAAAGGCGCGACCCCCTACATACGACCACCTACGGGGTGGGCGAGCTGATCGCCCATGCCATCACGGAGAAGGGCTGCCGCCGCTTTCTGATCGGCATTGGCGGCAGTGCGACCAACGACGGCGGCCTTGGCATGCTGAGTGCCCTCGGCTTCCGCTTTTTGGATAAAGACGGCCGCCCCGTTGCCCCCTACGGGCGCGGGCTTGGCGATATTGTGAGAATTGAAACGGACGGCGCCCTTACCGCCCTTTCCGAGTGCCGCTTTGAGGTGGCCTGCGACGTGACCAACCCCCTGTGCGGCGACCGTGGCTGCAGCCGCATTTACGGCCCGCAGAAGGGGGCGACCGAGGCAACGGTAACGACCATGGACGCCTGGCTCTCCCGCTTTGCCCGTCTGTCGGCCGAGGCCCTGGGCGGCGCAAGCGCCGACACCCCCGGGGCGGGCGCGGCGGGCGGCCTTGGCTTTGCCCTCCTTTCCTATCTTGGTGCCACGCTCACCTCGGGCATTGAGCTGGTGATGCGCGTAACGGGGCTTGAGGCCTACGTCAAGGAGGCCGACGTGGTCGTCACGGGGGAGGGGCGGCTGGACGCGCAGTCCTCGATGGGCAAGGCCCCCGTTGGCGTGGCCGCGCTGGCCAAAAGGCACCAAAAGCCCGTTCTTGCCTTTGCGGGCGCCGTGACCGAGGGGGCCACCCTCTGTAACGAGCGCGGGATCGACGCCTTCTTCCCCATTGTCCGTACCCCCTGCACCCTCGGGGAGGCCATGGACAAGAGGACCGCCTACCAAAACCTGAAAAACACCGCCGAGCAGGCCTTCCGCCTTGTCCGCGCGTTTGCGAAAAGGATGTAACCATGAAAAGATCCGTAGCTCTTATCGTTCTGGCGGGGCTCCTTTGGGGCACCTCGGGCCTTTTTGCCCATTATCTCTCCCCCTACGGCTTTACCCCCTTAGAGCTGGTGGGCTGCCGTGCCCTTATCTCCTTTGTGGCCATGGCGGTGTACGCGCTGATCTTTGACCGCGCCCTTTTCCGCGTGCGCCCCCGCGAGCTGCCCCTCCTTCTTCTGGTGGGGCTGGGCATCTTCGGGACGGCCAGTCTTTACTACATTGCCATGGCGATGACCTCGGTCTCAACGGCGGTGATGCTGATGTACACGGCACCGCTTTACGTCTTGTTTCTCTCCTTCTTCTTCCTTGGCGAGCGCCTCTCCCGCGGTAAGCTTTTGGCCGTGTTGCTGATGCTCCTTGGCTGTTGCCTCGTCTCCGGCATCATCGGTGACCTCCGCTTTGACGTCCTTGGGCTTTTGGCGGGTGCGGCCTCGGGCGTGACGTACGCCGTCTACAACCTGCTCGTCAAGCTTTCGGTACGGCGCGGGAACGACCCTGTGGCCGTTTCCATGTACGCCTTTTTGGCCATGACGCTGGCGGCCCTGCCCTTCATCCGCTTCCGTGAGCTTGGCGCCCACCTGGCCGCCCGCCCCGCGGTAACGGTGCCGCTGGCGATCGGCATTGGGATATGCACCTGCGTCCTTCCCTACTTCCTTTACACGCTGGCCATGCGCCGCCTTTCGGCGGGGACGGCCACGGCGCTGGGGATCGTGGAGCCGATGTCGGCCACCGTCTACAGCTGTCTCTTCCTTGGGGAGGCGCTTGACCTTCTGACGGGGGCGGGCATTCTGCTTGTCCTCCTTTCCGTCCTTCTGCTCAGCCGAGCCGAGGGCGGCGATAACGAAAAAAAGACAAAGGAGAAGCCCCATGACGCATAAGCTCATTGACGTTGAGACCTGGGAAAGGCGCGACCTCTTCCGCCTTTACACGGGCAAGCTGAAGATCGTGATGAACGCCACCGTCAAGCTGGACGTAACGCCGCTCGTACGGTTTCAGAAAAAGCACGGCCTGCGCTTTTACCCCCTTATGATGTGGGTGGTCGGCAGGCGGATGAACGCCCACGACGAATTCAAGTACCACCTCACCGAGGAGGGTGAGCTTTGGCTGTGGGACCGCGTGTCCCCCTCCTACACCGACTTCAACCCGCGGACCGAGCGCTTTGTCAAGTTTGCGACCGAGTATTCGGACGATCTTTGGGAGTTCCACGAGCGCTGCGTCCGCGATATGGCGGCGCACAAGGAGGAGGCGGGCTTCCTTCCGCAGGTGCCGAACGTGTTTGACATCTCCTGCCTGCCGTGGATCCCCTACGAGGCGCTGACCCTGAACGTGGACGAGGGGCGCAGCACCCTCTACCCCGTGGTGATCTGGGGCAAGTACGAGAGGCACCTCCTGCGCTACCGTATGCCCGTCACCCTGAAGGTCAACCACGCCGTGTGTGACGGCTACCACCTCTCGCGCTTTTTCCTTGAGCTGCAGAGAGAGATCAACGAGATAGGAAGGGTGAAAAAGCCGTGAAAGCTGTGATCATTGACGGCCAGGGCGGGCGCCTTGGAGCGCTCCTTGTGGCCGAGATAAAAAAGGCGGGCCTTGCCTGCGAGGTCCTGGCCATCGGCACCAACGCCAGCGCCACCGCCGCCATGATGAAGGCGGGGGCTGACGGCGGCGCCACGGGCGAGAACCCCGTGATCGTGGCCTGCCGCGATGCCGACGTGATCTTGGGGCCTGTGGGGATCGTGTGTGCCGACGCCCTCCTTGGTGAGGTCACGCCCGCCATGGCGCTGGCGGTGGGCGCGAGCCGTGCCGAAAAGCTCCTTTTGCCCATGAGCCGCTGCAAAAACCGCGTGGTCGGCGTGAAGCCGCAGTCGGTCACCGAGCTGGTGGGGGAGGCCGTGGCCGCCCTCCGCGCCCTTATGTGAGGAAACGGTATGCAGCTTTATCCTGTCACGGCCGAGGACTTTGCCTCGGTATACGATGCGCTGGAGGAGGCCTTCCCGCCCGAGGAGCGCCGTGACCGCGAGGCGGCCCGCGCCCTCCTTTCCGAGGGGCGCTACGCGCTCCTTCACGTTGTGGAGGAGGGAGAGCTCCTTGGCTGTGTGGGCCTTTGGCGGCTTGACGGCCTTCTCTTCATCGAGCATCTTCTCATCTATCCCGACTACCGCAACCGCGGCCTTGGGGCACGGGTGCTGGCGCTCCTTGCCGCCGAGGGGCTTCCCATCGTCCTTGAGGCCGAGCCGCCCATCTCCCCCATGGCCGAGCGCCGCCTTGGCTTTTACGCGCGGTGCGGCTTTCACCGCGATCCCCTGCCCTATCTCCAGCCGCCCTACCGCGAGGGCGATGCGCCGACGCCGCTTTGCCTTTTGTCCTATCCCCGACCGTTAAACGATGCCGAAGCCGTCGCCGCGCAGCTCTACCGCGAGGTGTACGGGAAAGAATGGAAAGGAGTCTCCCTATGAAGATCTACGATATGCACATGCATTCCCACGGGCTTCTGCCCGCCGAGCCAAAGAAGCTCCTCACCTCGATGGAGGAGGTGGGGGTCTACGGTGCCTGCATTTTTTCCGATGCGCCCGATGTCGATAATACGCAGTACGCCCACGGAGGTGTCGGATTCGAGCAGCGCCTTGAGCGCGTGCTTGAATGGTGTGACGGGTACGAAGGGCGCCTTTTCCCCGTGCTCTGGATCCACCCCGATGAGCGCGGTATCCGAAAAAAGGTGCGTATAGCCGCCGAGCGCGGCATCGTCGCCTTTAAGCTCATTCCCTACAACTACCACGCCGACTGCAAGAAAAATATGCGCCTGATGCACGAGATCGCCGAGCTTGGCAAGCCCGTCATCTATCACGCGGGCGGCCTCTGGAACGACTCGGCCTCGTCCAAGTACCTGCACCCCGAGAGCTACGAGGCGCTCCTCACCGTACCGAATCTCCGCTTTTCGTTGGCGCATTGCGCCTGGCCCTGGATGGACGAGTGCCTCGCGATGTTCGGCAAGATCAACTACACGCGCCGTGTCCACGGACGGACGGCCGAGATGTTCATTGACGTGGCGCCCGGCACGCCCGGCTTTTACCGCCGTATGATGTTTGAGCGTATGTTCGGTGGGGTGTACGACATCTCGCACAACACGATGTTCGGCATCGACGTGACCGCCAATACCTACAACAAGGACTACGCCAAGGGCGTCATCGAGCGCGACGAGGCGCTCTACCGCGAGTTCGGGGTGTCCGACGAGGTGAAGAGCCGCATCTATTGCGACAATCTCTTCCGCTTCCTTGGGCTCCCGAAGCCCGAGGGCGTATGACCGACGCACGTTGCACCCTGCTTGTGGATGGCAGGGAGGCCTTTCCCGCCATCCTGGAGGCCATCGCGGCGGCTAAGGAAAGTGTTGTCATCAACATGTTCATCTGGCGAGACGATGCCATCGGCAACCGTATGGCGCGCGCCGTGCTGGAGGCCGCCGACCGCGGCGTTTCGGTGCAGCTCTCGGTCGATCGCTACGGGGCGGTCCTTGAGAAGGCCGAGGAATGCCGCCGCTCCTTTTTTCACAAAAGGCAGAGCCCGATCGAGCGGCTGAAGGCCCACGCCCTCTCGATATTTTACCGCGAGAAGACCGCGCTCCCTCCACAAAAGGACGAGGAAAGCGAGCTTTACCGCGCCATTCTCACTCACCCGCGCATCGCGCTTGACTGTGACCGTCACAAGGCCGACCACTCGAAGTTCTACATCATCGACGGACGGGTGCTGTTCCTTGGCGGAGTCAACGTGGAGGACAAGGAAAACGGCGCCGACCGCGAGGGGCGCGTGTACGGAGATCTTATGGTGCGCCTGGACGGCGAGGACATTGTCCGCGCCTTTCTCGACCGCCGTGCGGGCGCACCGCTCGACGGCGAGCTTCTGTTCCCGATGAATCTCAAGGAGGGAGGCCGCTTTGAGATGGAGGAGCATTACCTCTCGCTCATCGATGCGGCACGTGAGCGCCTCCTTATCGTGATGGCCTACCTCTCACCCCTGCCGCGCTTTCTCGATGCCATCGTGCGCGCGCAAAAGCGCGGCGTGCGCGTCACCGTGATGATTCCTTCACGGGCGAACTACCAAAACGACACCAACCGCAAAACGGTGGCGCGTCTTTTGGCCCTTACGGACGGCGGCATTGAGGTGCGCCTTTCCGAGAAGATGCTCCACACCAAGCTCCTTGCGACCGAGGGGGCCATCTCCTTCGGCTCGACCAACATCACAAAGAAGGCCTTCTGCCAACTGGACGAGCTGAACCTCACGGTGAAAAACGCCGACACCCCCCTTTGCCGTGCGCTCACGGACGCCATGGAGCGTGAGCTGGCGGCGGCGACCCCCGTGGGGGTGGGTGAGGTTACCTACTCGCGCCTGCGCGCTTTCCTTGAAGGGTTTTTGGTCTGATGCAAGGTTTTCTTTACCGTTATCGCCATTTACGGACGGCATATGCCTCCGTTGACCGCCGCCGTTGGCGGCAGAAGGGAGAGACCTATGACGGTGGTCGTTTGTACCGACACCCGCGGCGGCATGCTGTTTGCGGGGCGGCGGCAAAGCCGTGACCGCGTGATGCTTGCCGACCTTGGCACGCTTCTCAAAGGGGGGCGGCTCCTTTGCCACCCCTACTCGGAAAAGCTTCTGACGGGCGCGGGGCTTGCCCCCACCGTGAGGGAGGACTGCCTGCAAACCGCCGGGGCGGGGGACGTGGTGTTCGTTGAGAACCTGCCCCTCCTTCCCTACCGCGAAAGGATCGCGCGGCTGATCGTTTACTCCTGGGGTGAGGCCTACCCCTACGACACGCGGCTGGACCTTGACCCGCGCGCGGAGGGCTACCGCCTGACCGACACGACCGAGCTTATCGGTTATTCCCACAAATGCATTACGAGGGAGGTATTCCAAAAATGAGATCCCGTCTTTTATCCGTCCTTTCGCTCCTTCTCCTTCTCTCGCTCCTCCTTTCGGGGTGCGGACTTCTCGGTGAGGGCGGCGATACCACGGGCGCCACGACCACCGCACCCGTTACCACTACCGCGCCCGCAACCACTACCGCGCCCGTAACGACGGCGCCGACGCCGGGAGAGGCGGCCTCGCCCCTGGAGGTACCGCCCTACACGGGTAGCCCCTACGCGATCGTCAACCATAACGTTCCCTTCTTTGACGAGGACGATCTGACCGTAGAATCCTACGAGACCTTTGCTCCGCTCGACGCGCTCGGGCGGTGCGGCGTGGTCATGGCGTGCATCGGCACCGATCTCATGCCCACCGAGGAGCGCGGCTCGATCGGTATGGTCAAGCCCTCGGGCTGGCACACCGTGAAGTACGATATCGTCAGCAGCAAGTACCTTTACAACCGCTGTCACCTCATCGGCTTTCAGCTGACGGGGGAAAACGCCAACGAGCGCAACCTCATCACGGGGACGCGTTACATGAACGTGGACGGCATGCTTCCCTTTGAGGATATGGTGGCCGCCTACGTCAAGGAGACGGGCAACCACGTGCTGTACCGAGTGACACCCGTTTACACGGGCGATAACCTTGTGGCCAACGGCGTTCTCATCGAGGCCTATTCGGTCGAGGACGAGGGCGACTCCATCGACGGCATTTGCTTCAACGTTTATATTTATAACGTCCAGCCCGGCATCACGATCGACTACGCGACGGGCGGGAGCTGGCTCTCGACGGAAGCGCCCCCCACTGCCGAGGAGCCGGACGGTGAGGATACCGCGGGCACGGCCTACGTCATCAACACAAATACCGACAAATTCCACCTTGAGGACTGCCGCTACGCCACCTCCATCAAGGAGGAGAACCGCGCCGAGTTCCTCGGTGACCGTGCCGACCTCATTGCCGAGGGCTACACCCCCTGCCTCACCTGCAAGCCGTAAAAAAATTTCTATTTTCCCCTTGACAAAGCCCCTCCAATGTGATATCATTTTGATATCAGATAACATCGGAGGTGTTTTGTTATGCAAGAAAAGATCCTGACCACAAAAAAGCGCGGCATGCCGATCCTTATCCTTTTTATCCTCGGCTGCCTTCTCTCGATTGCCCTCATTGCCGTGGGGGCCGTCCTTCTGGAGGGGAGCGAGCAGACCGTCCTTGGCGGCATTCTCTTTGGCATTGGCATGGCTTACCTTTGCCTTTGCTGGATCCTTCTCCCCGGCTTTAAGGTGTTAAAGCCCCAGGAGGCCCTGGTGCTGACCCTCTTCGGTAAGTACGTCGGCACGCTGAAGGGAGACGGCTTTTACTTTGTCAACCCCTTCTCGGTGGCGGTCAACCCCGCGGCCAAGACCAAGCTGAACCAGAGCGGTGACGTCACCACAACGGCACTGCCCGCGCAAAAGCAGGGGGCGGCGACGGTGGAGGTCCCCTCCAAGAAGCTCTCGCTGAAGGTGATGACCCTCTCGAACAACCGCCAGAAGATCAACGACTGCCTTGGCACGCCCGTGGAGATCGGCATTGCCGTGACCTGGCGCATCGTGGACACGGCGGCGGCGGTGTTCAACGTGGACAACTTCAAGGAATTCCTTTCGCTCCAGTGCGATTCCTCGCTCCGTAACATCGTCCGTCTCTACCCCTACGACGTAGCGCCGAACGTGGATACCACGGGGGACGGCCTGGCC
The DNA here is from genome assembly GCA_017407375.1 of Clostridia bacterium. Taxonomy (GTDB): domain Bacteria; phylum Bacillota; class Clostridia; order Oscillospirales; family CAG-272; genus UBA1740. Next base: position 11,085 of record JAFQWT010000200.1, on the reverse strand, counting down.
GATGACGGCTCCCTGCGCGGCTCGAGCGAGCTTGTGGCCTCACGCATTCGCGAGGAGATCGCCGGGCGTGTCCGCGAGGCGGGCATCGAGATCATTGAGGCGCGCATCACCTACCTTGCCTACGCGCCCGAGATCGCCGCGATGATGCTCCAGCGGCAGCAGGCCTCCGCCGTGATCGACGCACGCAAAATGATCGTGGACGGGGCGGTCGGCATGGTGGAGATGGCGCTTGAGCGCCTCGCCGCCAACGGCACGGTGACGCTGGATGAGGAGCGCAAGGCGGCCATGGTCTCGAACCTCCTTGTGGTGCTGTGCGGCAACCGCGATGCCCAGCCCATTGTGAACTCGGGTAGTCTTTATTGATGAGCGACAACGGAAAAAAGCAGGTGCCGCTCCGCCTCTCCGAGCGCCTCTATGCCGCCCTGGTCTCCTGGGCGGAGGACGACTTCCGCTCGGTCAACGGGCAGATCGAATACTTGCTGACGGAATGCGTCAAGCAACGGAAGAAAAACGGTCACTACGTGGGCGAGGAGATCGACGCGCCACTCGACCTCACTCTGCCCGAGGATACCAAGGCAAAAAAGTAAAAAACAAATCCCCTTGCCTCGCAAGGGGATTTGTGCTATACTAATGGTGTATTCCACGAAGGGAGGTGTGCGGAGTGATCCACTATCTCATCGTTTTTCTGATCTCCATGGTGCCGCTCATTGAGCTGCGCGGTGCCATTCCCTACGGCCTCTCGTTTGGCCTTGACCCCCTCTTTACCTATGCCCTTGCCATTGTCGGCAACTGCCTGCCCGTGCCCGTGATCCTCTTTTTTGTCAAGCGGGTGCTCCTCTTTATGCAGAGGTGCCGCGTGCGCTTCTTTAACCGTGTGGCTAACTGGGTCATAGAAAAGGCGCAAAAGGGCTTTCAAAAGGTACAAAAGTACGCCGCCCTTGGCCTTTACCTCTTTGTGGCGATCCCCCTGCCCGGCACGGGCGCGTGGACGGGTGCGCTCATTGCGGCCATGTTTGATATGAAAAAGCGTTACGCCTTCCTCTCGATCTTTCTCGGTGTGCTGACCGCGGGGGTCATCATGTCGCTTATCACGGGCGGCATCCTTGGCGGGCTTTCGTTCCTTTTGTAAGGAGGGCGTATGGACGGACGCCGTATTATCTCGCGGTGGAGAAATAAGGGGCCTTGTATTTATAAAAAGAGCAAGCACTGTGTGCTTGCTTTTTTTATAGCTCCACCGCGGGAAAATCCGAGAGGAACCAGATGCGCTCCGGGGGGAGGGTGAAGGTCTTGCCCGAGAGGTAATCGAGGGCGGTCGGCTCACCGCGGAAGGTAAAGCCGAGGCGGTAGGCGACCAGCGCCTGATGGCGGTAGCCATCCCGCTTATCGGCGGCGTTTTTGCCGTACTTGCCGTCCCCGACGAGGGGGTGACCAACGTGCGCCATGTGCGCGCGGATCTGGTGGGTGCGGCCCGTGAGGAGCGTGACCTCAAGGAGGGCGCGGTCGGGTGAGGTGGCGAGGGTCCGGTAACGCGTGCGGATCGCCTGGGCGCCGCGGGGGGCGTCACGGTCAAAGATGCTTACCGTCTTTGTCGTCTCGTTGCGGAGGAGCCAGGCCGAGAGCGTGGCCTCGGCGGGGGTGGGGTGGCCGTGAACGGCGCAGAGGTAGCGCTTGTCAAGCTCCCGCGCCCGTATCTTTTCGTTCATCACACGGAGCGCCTCGGCATTCTTGGCGGCAATGACGATGCCTGCCGTGTTGCGGTCAATACGGTTGCAGAGCGCGGGGGCAAAGGACTGCTCGGCGCGGGGGTCGTACTCGCCCTTCCGGTAAAGATACGCCTGCAGGTGGGTAAGAAGGGTGTTCGTGCGGTTTTCCTCGTCCTCATGGACCGAAACGCCCGCGGGCTTATCGAGAAGGAGGATGTTCTCGTCCTCGTACACCACGTGGACGTGCGGCGTGATGGCCGCAAGGACGGCGGTGACGTCCTCCTCGGCACCGAAGAACTCCTCGGAGAGAAAGAGCTGGAGGACGTCCCCCTCGAGGAGGATCTCGGCGGGGTCGGTGCGCTTGCGGTTCCTTTTGATCTTTTTCGTCCTGACCGACTTGTAAAGCAGGGACTTTGGCAGGTCGGGCAGGGCCTTGGAAAGAAACTTGTCAAGCCGCTGGCCCGCATCGTTCTTCCCGATCGTCAGCTCACGCATATTACCGTGCGGCGTGGCGGCGGGCGGCCTCCGCGATCGTGGCGGCGGCCTCCTCGATGCCGAGGACGTGGCTGTCAAGGAGGAGATGGTAGTTCTCGTACTTCCCCCATTTGCCGCCCGTATAGAAGTTGTAGTAGGAGGCGCGGCGGCGGTCGGTCTTGGTGATGAGGTCCAGGGCGGCGGTGCGCGTAAGCTCGGGGTGGCGGAGCATCACGCGCTCACAGCGGGCCTCGGTGGGGGCAAAGATAAAGACCGAAAGGCGCGTGGGCTCCTCACGGAGCACGTAATCGGCACAACGGCCGATGAACACGCCGCTGCCCTCGGCGGCGCGGTCATGAATGTAGTCGGACTGGTGCATGAAAAGGCGGTCGTTGATCGGCAGGTGGGTGGCCGCGGCCGCGGTGGGGATGTGGAAGTGCGCCCCCATGGCCAGGGTATAAAGGAGACTGCTTGCCGCCTTCTCATCCTCACGCTCCGCCACCTCGGGATGGAGGTCGGCCGCGGCGGCGGCGCCCGTGATGATCTCACGGTCATACAGCGGAATGCCCAAAAGCTCGGCCACGCGGTTGCCGATCTCTCGGCCACCCGAGCCGTACTGTCTGGCCACGGTCACAAGGATCTTGTTTTGCATAGCGATCTCACTTTCTCTTTAGGATTTCAATTTCTTCTACCCTTAGTATAGCATATTTTTCCCATTTTGTAAAGTGGCTTCCGAATTGGGGGGCGCCGCTTGCATTTCTTATAAATTAGTGATACAATAAGAATACCGATATTCAAGTGACGGAGGATACTATGGGCGAAATCACACCCGCACTGACACAAAAGATCGATGCCTTTGCCGAGCGCGAGCTTCATATTCCCGTGGAAACGCTGATGGGACGGGCGGGCGATGCCGTGGCCGCGGCCGTGGCGGCGCTCACGCCGCCCCCTGCCCGCATCCTCCTTTTCTGCGGCGGGGGCAACAACGGCGGGGACGGCTATGCCGCCGCCTGCCGCCTGACGGCCATGGGGTACCGCGCCCTTTGCGTGGATGCCCTGGGGGCAGGCCAGCGGAGCGAGGCGGGGCGCCGCTTTCTTGCGGAATACCGCCGCCTTTCGGGCGAGCCGCTCTCCCTCCGTGAGGCCGCCGCGATGCCCTCCGCCGTGTGTGTGGACGCCGTCCTCGGCACGGGGGCGCGCCTGCCCCTACCGCCGAGCTTTGCGGAGCTTTCCGAGGTGATGCGTGCCGCGGCGCCCCTGCACGTGGCGGTGGACCTGCCCCTGGGGGTGGATGCCGAGGGGGGCGCGGTGGACGCGCTGGCCGTCCCCGCCGACGAGACCGTCTGCCTCGGCTTTGCCAAGGTGGGGCTCTACTCCTACCCCGCCCGCGCCTTTGTCGGGCGGGTGACGGTGGCGGACCTGGGCCTTGATACGCCCGCGGTGCGCGCCGCCTTTGGGATCACCTCCCACCTTCTGACAAGCAAGACCGTCCGCCCGTTCCTACCAAAGCGCGTCGCCGACAGCCATAAGGGGAGCTACGGCCACCTTTTGCTGCTGGTGGGCAGCCACGCCTACCGCGGCGCGGCGCTCCTTGCGGCCAAGGGGGCGCTCCGCATGGGCGCGGGGCTGATCACCCTGGCCTCCGACGAGAGTGTTTTACGGGGGGCGCTACCCCTCCTCCCCGAGCTGATCCTTACCCCGCTTGACGGGGAGGCGCCCCTGCCCGACGCCATCGTGCGCGGCAAGAGCGCTGTCCTCCTTGGCTCGGGCTCCGGGGTGAGCGAGGCCCTTGCCGCACGGCTCACGGCCCTCCTCACGAGCGAGGGCGGGCCGCTGGTCATCGATGCCGACGGGCTCACCGTTTTGGCCGAGCGCCTTGGCGTTGACGCCTTAAAAACATCCAAACGTAAAGTTGTCCTTACACCGCACCCCGGGGAGATGGCGCGCCTTGTGGGGACCGACGTTCCCACGGTGCAGGCCGACCGCCTAACTCTTGCGCGCCGCTTTGCCGCCGACTACGGGGTCACGCTTGTCCTTAAGGGGGCGGGCACCGTGGTGGCCGAGGGTGAGCGCTTCTATATCAACACCTCGGGCACGCCCGCGCTTGCCAAGGGGGGCAGCGGTGACGTGCTGGCGGGGGCGATCGCCTCGCTCATCGCCACGGGGCTGCCGCCCGCGGAGGCCGCCGCCCTGGCCGTTTGGCTCCACGGAGCGGCGGGCGAGCGCCTTGCTGCCGTCCATTCCTCCCTCGGGGTCCGTCCCTTTGAGCTTGCCGATGCCATGGCCGGCGTTCTTTCCGAGGTGGAGGCATGAGGGGGTTGTGTCTTCTCTTAGCTCCGCGCGGGGAGGATCTTACCCGCACGCTGGAGCTGGAGCTTTGTGACATCTTTGACGAGGTAGTGACGTGCGAGGAGGTGCCCTCCGTCCGCGGGGCGGCGCTCCTGCTTGTCGACCTTGACACGCCCGCCCTCTCCCTGCGGGCGACCGAGGGGGTGGCCGAGCGGCGCTTGGGGTACTCCCGCCGTGAGGGCGTGACGGCGCCCTTCCCCGTCCTTCTCCGTCCCTTCCGCATGGCCGACCTGCGCCGCGCCCTCCTTACGCCCGAGGCGCCCGCCCTCCGCCTTTGCGAGGATGGCACCGCGGCGCTCCTCGGGGGGGAGACGGTCCCCCTCACCTCACGGGAGGCGGCCCTCCTTGCGATGCTCCTGGAGGCCAAGGGGGAGCCCGTCCCGCGGGAGGCGCTCTGCCGTGGCGTGTTCCCCGATGCCGAGGACCCCGATGCCGCCCTCAACGTCTACATTCATTATCTCAGAAAAAAGCTGGAAAGGAACCGTAAGCGCGTGATCTCCGCCCACCGTGGCGGCGGCTACTCGCTGCTTACGACGTAAGCTATGCCCACTCTCGTATTCGGTGCCTTTGGCACGGGAAAGACCACCTATATCCTTGAGCGCATCGCCGCCGACCTTCAGGCGGGGCGCTCGGCTCTTCTCGTTGTGCCCGAGCAGAACACCGTGAGTGTGGAGGCGGCCGCCGCGCGCCGCCTGCCGCCCTCCGCCCCCCTTTCCTTTGAGGTCACCAACTTCACGCGCCTGGCCGACACCTACTTCCGCCGCTTTGGCGGCGTGGCCGAGCGCAGTGCCGACGAGGGCACGGCCCTCCTCCTTTTGCGGGATGCGGTGGCGGCCCTTGCCCCCGCACTCTCCGACCGCCGCCGCGTGGACAGCACGCGCGTGCTTGAGGTGCGCGCCGCCCTCAGAGAGCTTTCCTCGGCGGGGATCGACGCCGCCCGCCTCGAGGAGGCGGCCGCGGCGATCGGGGAGGAGGCCCCCGCGCTCTCGGCCCGTCTTGCCGACCTTGCCCTGATCCAGGCCGCCTACAAGGATGCCCTTGCTGACCACGGCAAGCACATGGCGGGGGACGAGCTTGTGCGCCTTGCCGAGCTTTTGGAGGCGGCCCCGCGCGAGGAGGACACGACCTTCTACTTTGACGGCTTCACGAGCTTCACCGCCGTTCAGCTCCGTATCCTTGGCGCCCTTTCCGCCATGGCCGAGGTGACGGTCACGGTGCCGATGCCGAGGGAGAACCGCACGGGCGCGCTCATCTATGCCGAGCCCGAGCGCACCGCACGCGATCTCCACCGTCTCTTTGCCGAGCGCGGCCTTGCCGTCAGTACCGTGGCCTTTACCGAAAACCGCCGCGTCCGCTCGGGGGCTGTCCGCGCCCTTGCCGAGCGCCTCTTTACGCCCCACCCCGCGCCGCTGGGAAAGGAGGCCGACGACTCGCTCAGTGCCCTGCGCATTCTCGAATGCCGCACCCCCCACTCGGAGGCCGAGCTTTGCGCCGCCGACATTGCCCGCCGCGTGCGGGAGGGGGCCTCCTACCGCGATTTTGCGATCGTTGCCCGCCATGCCGATGCCTACCGCGGCGTTCTCGACACGGCGCTCGCGCGCCACGGGATCCCCGCCTTTTTCTCCCTGCCCACCGACCTTTCCTCCTTTGAGGCGACCAAGCTCATCCGCACGGCCTATTCGGTCACCGCGGGAAATCCCCGCCGCGAGGACGTCATCACCTACATGAAGTGCGGCCTTGCGGGCATTGAGCCCGACGACTGCGACCGCTTTGAGCTGTATGCCGAGCGCTGGGAGCTTTCAGGGCGCCGCCTGCTTACCTCCCCCTTTCACCTCCCGCCCGAGGGATACCGCGGCTTCCGCAATGAGGAGGAGCGCCGCACCTCCGAGGCGGCCCTTGCCGCCCTGGAGGCAACGCGGAGGCAGATGGCCGAGCCGCTTACGATCCTTGCGAAGGTAAGTAAAGGAGACTTTACAATACGTGAGCATTGCGAGGTGCTGTACGAGTTTTTGAATGCCTTGGACGTCGACAAGCGGCTCTATGACCGCGCCCGCCGCCTGGCGGATGCGGGCGACCCCGCCCGTGCCGATAAGTACGCCCGCCTCTTTGGGGCGATCACGGACACCCTGGACCGCCTGTGCGTCCTCACCCCCGAGAGCCGCCTTTCGGCGGAGGACTTCTCTGACCTACTCACGCTTCTCTTTGCCTCGCAGTCGCTGGGGACGATCCCCACCCACGCCGATGCCGTGACCGTGGGCAGCGCCGACCTTCTGCGCCCCAACGAGCCGCGCCACGTGTATCTTCTTGGAGTCAACGAGGGCGTGTTCCCGAAGACGGCGGAGGGTGGCGGCGTGTTCTCGCCTGCGGAGATCGCGCTGCTCGGCACGCACGGCATCGTCCTTGACGGGGACGAGGTGGTGCGGGTATCGCGCGAGTGGTTCTGCTTTTTGCGCGCCTTCTTGGCCGCCTCGGAGAGTGTGACGCTCTCCTATACCCTTGCCAGCTTTGCCTTTGACCGCGTGAGCCGCGCGGAGGTGTTGGATAAGATCCTCGCCCTTACCGAGGGGCGTGCTTTCGTTCTCCGTGAGGAGGAGATCCCCCTCTTTGACCGCATTTATACGAGGGAGGGTGCCCTTGCGGCGCTCGGCGGTGCGCTCTCCGCCCCCGAGCGGAGGGCCGTCCTTTCGGCGCTCTCCCTGAAGGGAGAGGAGGACCTTGCGGCGCTGGAAGGGCCACTGGTCGATCCCACGGCACGCCTCAGCTCCAAGGCGCTTGACCTTTTGTACGGCAAGCGCATGGGCCTCAGTCAAAGCCGCATCGAAAGCTACATTGCCTGTCCCTTCTCCTACCTCTGTCAATACGTGCTTCGCCTCTCGGAGGACGAGCGCGCCAAGCTCGGGAGCGCCGACATCGGCAACTACGTCCACGCGATGCTGGAGAATTTCCTCGCCGAGCGCAGGGAGGGGATGTCGTCCGCCGAGATCCACGGGTACATCGAGGCGCTGACCGAGCGCTATCTTGCCGACCTCTTTCCGGGTGGGGCCGCGCTCCCTGCGCGTGTGCGCCACCGCTTTTCACGCCTTGCCGCGCATACCGAGCGCCTTTTGACCGAGATCTGCGAGGAACTGGATACCGTCGGCTATCAGCCGATCTACTTTGAGTACGAGCCCTCGGTCGAGGACGAGAGCCGTGCCGCGCCCCCTGCCTTTACGCTGAAGGACGGCACGCGCATGACGCTCTACGGTAAGATCGACCGCGTGGACGTCTTCCGCAAGGACGGCAACGCCTATCTGCGCGTGGTCGATTACAAGACGGGCACCAAGAAATTCTCGGTGGACGACGTTCTCCGCGGCCACAACATGCAGCTGCTCATCTACCTCTCGGCGCTCTACAAGAGCGACCGCGCCGCCTTCCTGAAGGCGCTGGGTGTCGGTGAGGGGGGGCGCATCCTGCCCGGGGGAGTCCTCTACCTCAACCTCTCCCTGCGGACCCCCACCGTCTCCTCCCCCGCGGAGGCGGGCGAGGAGGCCTGCACGCGCAGTGGCCTTTTGCTTGATGATGCGGACAGTCTGAACGCCATGGACCCCGAGGGGGTCGGGACCTTTATTCCCATCAAGACCAACAAGGACGGCACGGTCGCCAAGACCTCGCTGAAAAGTCTTGCCACGCTGGAGGAAATGGGACGACTGCTTTCGGACGTGGAGGACATCGTCAAGGGCGCCGCCGAGGACCTGCGCGGCGGCGTGGCCGATGCCAGCCCGCTCCTTGACAAGGGGCGCGAGAGGACCTGCGAGAATTGCCGCTATTACCCCGTCTGCCGCAATACGGGCGGACGGCACAAGACCGAGGATAAATAAGCAAGACAAGGAGAAGCTATGAAGAGCGAATTTACCGTAAAGGGCATGGCGTGCGCCGCCTGCTCCCGCCACGTGGAGGGGGCGGTCAGCGCCCTTTCCTTTGTAGAGAGCGTGAGTGTCAGTCTCCTGACGGGGCGGATGACCGTCCTTCATGAGGGGGACCCCGAGGCCATTGCCGAGGCGGTAAGGCGGGCGGGCTACGGCGCCGAGCTTGCCGAGCGGGGCAGTGTGGCACTCCCCGAGCGCACCGCCGTCAAGGGGCGGGAGCTCTGCGGCCTTGCCGCCGCCTTCCTTTTAACGCTCCTCCTCTTTCTTCTCGCCATGGCGCCGATGCTGGGGCTTTCCCGCCCCGCGCTCCTTGAGCCGAGCGCGGGAGGCGGCGCGCGGCTTCTCATTGTTGAGCTTTGCCTCACCCTCCCCCTTCTCTTTGTCGGCCGCCGCTATTTTCTGCGCGGCACCGCCGCCGTCCTGCGCCGCGCGCCCACCATGGACACGCTGGTGGCCCTTGGCGCGGGGGTGGCCTTTCTGCACGGCGCGGTCCTCGCGGTGCTGGCCCTTTGCCGCCCCGCCTACGCGGAGGGGTACGCCGCCGATGCGAGCTTTGAGGCCACGGCCATGATCCTTTTCTTTGTGACCGTGGGAAAGACGCTGGAGGGGCGCGCCAAGGATAAAACGGCGGACGCCCTGCGGGCGCTCTCGGCCCTTGCGCCGAGGACCGCCACCGTCCTGCGGGACGGGGTGGAGGTGGAGGTGGAGACCGCCGCGCTTGCCGCCGGCGAGCTTGTCGTTTTGCGGACAGGGGAGGCCGCCCCCGCCGACGGGTGCGTGACCGAGGGCTTTGCCACGATGAACGAGGCGATGCTCACGGGAGAGGCGATGCCCGTTGATAAGGCCGTGGGCGACCGCATCACCGCGGGGTGCCTCACGGTGGACGGGCGCCTTGTCTTCCGTGTGGAGGCGGCGGGGGAGGATACCGCCCTTGCCGAGATGATCCGCCTTGTGAGTGAGGCCCAGACCAAGGCGGCGCCGATCTCGCGCCTTGCCGACCGCGTGAGTGCCGTGTTCGTGCCTGCGGTGACGGGGGCGGCGCTCCTCACCTTTCTCCTCTTTTTTGCCATTACGAAAAACGGTACCGAGGCGCTCCGCCACGCGATCAGCGTGCTGGTGGTCTCCTGCCCGTGTGCCCTTGGCCTTGCCACCCCCACGGCGATCATGGTCTCCACGGGGCGGGCCGCCACCGAGGGGATCCTCATCAAAAGCGGGGCGGCCCTTGAGATGCTGGGGCGCATCGATACCGTGGCCTTTGACAAGACCGGCACCCTCTCCACAGGGAGGATGCAGGTGGCCGAGATCGTCCCCGCCGAGGGCGCCACAAGGGCCGAGGTGCTGACCCTGGCCGCCGCCCTGGAGGCGGCCTCGACCCACCCCTTGGCGGAGGCGATCCGCCGCGCCGCCCTGGAGGAGGGGCTGATGCCCCCCGAGGCCACCGACTTCTTCACCGTGGAGGGGCGGGGGCTGGCCGCCGACGTGGGGAGCGACCGCTGCTTTGCGGGCAACGCCGCCCTCCTTGCCGAGGACGTGGGGTTATCGCTTGAGCCACTCCGCGATGCCTCCGAGGAATTTCTCGGCCGCGGGTATAGTCTTGTTTACGTTGCGCGCGAGGAGACCCTCCTCGGTGTGATCGGTATTTCGGACACGGCAAGGCCGAGCGCCAGGGCGGCGGTGGAGGCACTGCACCGTCTTTCGGTCGGGACCGTGATGCTGACGGGGGATAACCCCCGCGCCGCCGCACGGATCGCCGAGGAGGTGGGCATTGACCGCGTGATGGCCTCCTTAACGCCCGAGGGCAAGGGGGAGGCGGTGGCCGCCCTGTCGGGCGAGGGACACCGCGTGGCCATGGTGGGGGACGGCATCAACGATGCCCTGCCCCTGGTCCGTGCGGAGCTTGGCATTGCCATTGGGGCGGGGGCGGATGCCGCCATTGCCTCGGCCGACGTGGTCCTGCGCCGCAGTGAGCCGGCCGACGTGGTTGCGGCGCTGTCGCTCGGGCGGCGCACGATGCGCATCATCAAGCAGAACCTCTTTTGGGCGCTCGTCTACAACTCGGTCTGTATCCCCATTGCGGCGGGGGCGCTATTGCCGCTCGGCCTTTCCCTGACGCCGGGGCTTTCGGCCGCGGCGATGTGCCTTTCCTCCCTCTTTGTGGTATCGAACTCCCTGCGCCTTTACCGCCGCCGCGAGAAAAAAGCTTGACGGCGGCGCCGATATCGGGTATACTATAGACAGAAGCCCGAAAGGAGGCGCCTATGAAAAAATATATCCTGTCCATCATTTCCGCCCTTCTCTTCCTCGCGGCAACCGTCGTTTCCACCCTTCTGGTCATTGAGCTTTTGGCCCTGCCCGAAAACCCGACCGAGATGGGCGAGTCGATCGGCAAGGGGTTATCGATCGCGATCTCGATCATCTTCTTTGCCATTGCGGCCATCGTTCAGGCCGTGGCGGCCCTGCTGGCGCTCATTGGACTTATCGTCAGTAAGAAAACGCTGGCGCCGCGCGGTGTGGTCGTGCTTTACGCCGTCCAGACCGCCCTGCCCATCGTGATGGCGGCCCTGCCGTTTCTTTTTATTCCGTCGTAACGGGCACTACCAAGGGGGAGCGTTGCGTTCGCAACGCTCCCCCGTTTTGCATATACGGAAGGTAAC
>JAFQWT010000199.1 GCA_017407375.1 Clostridia bacterium | reverse complement strand
GGGTCGAGACCCTTTACCGTGAGCTGGGTGCCCGCTTCCGCTCGCTTTCCCCCTGGCAGGTGTACGTCATCACCTCGGATCAGGACTTTGAATTCTACTACGGCAAGCGCGCCGATAAGAAAAGAAAACTTTACAATGGCATGATTCCCTGCACGCTGTATCAGTTCTTTAAGAACGAAAAGAAGTGACGGCGGCTTGGGGCATAACCGAAAAAAGAGCAACCTTGGTTGCTCTTTTTTCTATCGCCGTTCGCGCCCGCTCGACGTACGCTTGGTACGCCTTCGGGGTGCGAGCGACGATTTCTGCTCCCAATCCCCCCGCCACTTGACGGCGGATCTCGGCATAACCGAAAAAAGGAGCTTCGGCTCCTTTTTTCCTTTTTGCCGCATAGCTTCCCCCCCTTGGCGGCATACTATGGGCATCAAGGAAAAAGGAGCATCCAATGGAAGTTCTCACCGCCGATTACAAGGAAAACACCGCCGCCCTGGCCGCGCGCCTGCGCGTTAAGGAGAATTTTGATATGGTCGAGCGCCGCTTTACCGTGGGGGAGGACGAGCTGTGCGCCTTTTTTATCGACGGCTTCATCAAGGACACCGCCATGCAAAAGATGTTCCAGCACTTTTTCAGTCTTCCCGCCCTGCCGCGCGGGGAGGGGGCGGCGCGCCGCTTCCTCACGGCAAGCGTGCCGTACGTGGAGGTGGAGCTGGAGAGCGATGCCGAGAAGCTCGCCTTCTGGGTGCTTTCGGGCGCGGTGGTCCTGCTTGGCAGTACCTTTTTGGGGGAGGCCATCGTCATTGATGCGCGCACCTATCCCGCCCGCCTCCCCGAGGAGCCGGACAGTGACCGCGCCATGCAGGGGGCGAAGGACGGCTTTGTGGAGACCCTCATCTTCAACACCGTTCTTTTGCGCCGCCGCCTGCGCGACACGCGCCTCACGATGCGCCACCTCACCGTCCGCGGCTCCTCGGGGACCGACGTGGTCGTGGCCTATCTTGACGGCGTGGCCGACCCCGCCACCGTCTCCGAGGTCGTGGCAAAGCTGGAGGCGGCGCACCCCTCCTCGCTCACCATGGGCTACCAGAGCTTGGCCGAGTGCCTCATTCCGCGCCGCTGGTACAACCCCTTCCCCAAGATCCGCACGCTGGAGCGGCCCGATGCCGCCGCCGCGCACCTCGCGGAGGGGAGCGTCCTGGTCCTTTGCGATACCTCGCCCCAGGTCATGGTCCTCCCGACCTCGATCTTTGACTTTATGCAGGAGACCGACGACTATTATTTCCCGCCCCTCACGGGCACCTATCTGCGCCTTCTCCGTCAGCTCGTTCTTCTCGGCGCGCTCCTCTTTACCCCCACGTGGCTCCTGCTCCTCCAAAGCCCTGCGGACCTTCCTGCCTGGCTCTCGTTTCTTATCCCCAGGGAGCCGGGGGGCCTGCCGATCGTCCTTCAGTTGTTCCTTGCCGAGCTGGCCATCGACGGCCTAAAGCTGGCCTCCATGAACACCCCTGACCGCCTCGCCAGCTCCATGAGCGTGGTCGGCGGCCTGATCCTCGGTGACTTTGCCGTCAAGGTCGGGTGGCTGTCGGGCGACGTGATCCTTTATATGGCGCTGGTGGCCGTGGCGGGCTTTGCCCAGCAGAATTATGAGCTTGGCTATGCCATCAAGTTCATGCGGATGCTGCTTCTCCTCCTTGTGGCGCTCTTCGGTCTTTGGGGCTACCTTTTTGGCCTTGTCGCCGTCCTCCTTCTCATCGTCAGCAATAAGACCCTCACGCGGGGCCGCGGGTATCTCTATCCCCTCATTCCCTTTCATGGCCGCGCGCTCCTCCGTCTCTTTATCCGCATGCCGAAGGACGACCGCGGAAAAATAAAAGGCAAAAAAGAAAAAACCTCTTGACAAACCGCAAAAATATGCTATAATGGGAAAGTACCGCCACTGCGGTACTTCTATTGCGGCATCGCCAAGCGGTAAGGCAACGGACTCTGACTCCGTCATTACCTAGGTTCGAATCCTAGTGCCGCAGCCAAGGACAAGGCACCCCCAACAGGT
>JAFQWT010000198.1 GCA_017407375.1 Clostridia bacterium | reverse complement strand
ATCTCCCAAAAGCTTGAGGAGATCGAGGCACGCCTTGCCCTGCCGGACATTGCCGCCGACAGGCGGCAGTACCGTGAGCTCTTAAAGGAGCATCACCGTCTTTCTCCCCTGGTGGAGGCCTACCGTGAGCGTGAGCGCCTGCAGGGTGAACACAGCGAGGCCGTGACCCTGGCCGCGGACACGGAGGCCGAGCCCGAGCTCCGCGCCTTTGCCGCCGAGGAGGCCCACCTCCTCCATGCAAAGCTCAGGTCGGCGGATGAGCACCTCAAGGAGCTGCTCCTGCCGAAGAACGAGGACGATGAGCGAAACGTGATCATGGAGATCCGTGCGGGCGCCGGCGGCGAGGAGGCCGCCCTCTTCGCCTCCGACCTTTACCGTATGTACCGTATGTATGCCGACGGGTGCGGCCTTTCGCTTGAGCTGATCAATGCCAACGAGACCGAGCTTGGCGGCTTCCGTGAGGTCTCCTTCCGTGTGACGGGGGAGGGCACCTATGCCCACTTGAAGTTTGAAAGCGGCGTTCACCGTGTTCAGCGTGTCCCCACCACCGAATCCCAGGGAAGGATCCAGACCTCCACCGTCACGGTGGCCGTCCTTCCCGAGGCGGAGGACGTGGAGATCGAGCTTTTGCCCTCGGAGCTTTCCATTGAATCCATGAAGAGCAGTGGGGCGGGGGGGCAGCACATCAATAAGACCGAGTCCGCCGTCCGTGTGCTCCACATTCCCACGGGAATCGTGGTCTATAGCCAGTCCCAGCGCAGTCAGCTCCAAAACAAGGAGGCCGCCCTGCGGATGCTGCGCACAAAGCTTTACGACATCAAGCGCCGTGAGCGTGATGAGGCCATTGCCTCCTCACGCAAGAGCCAGGTCGGGAGCGGGGACCGCAGCGAAAAGATCCGCACCTACAATTATCCCCAAGGGCGCATCACCGATCACCGCATCGGCTTTTCCCTTTATTCCCTGGATTCCTTTATGAACGGCGACATCGGCGCTATGATCGACGCCCTGACCCGCGCCGAGACTGCCGAAAAGCTGAAGGAGAATCATGACGACTGAATTTACAAGGATCTCCGCCGCGATGAGCGGTGAGGATCTTGAAAGCATCGAAAGGGCGGCCACCGTCATCCGTAACGGCGGGCTTGTGGTCTTCCCGACAGAAACCGTGTACGGCCTGGGCGCCGACGCCACGCAAAGGGCGGCGGCCGAGAGGATCTATGCGGCCAAGGGGCGCCCTGCCGATAACCCCCTGATCATACATATTGCCGCTCCCGAGGACGTAGAGCGGTACGCTGTGACCTCCCCCCTCTATTACCGTCTGGCCGAGGCGTTTATGCCCGGCCCCCTGACCGTGGTGCTCCCCGTACGCGACACGATCCCAAGGACCGTGACCGCGGGGCTTCCGACGGTTGCCGTGCGTTGCCCCTCCCATCCCGTGGCCGCGGCGCTCATCCGTGCCGCCGGCGTGCCGATCGCGGCGCCGTCCGCCAACCTCTCGGGAAGTCCCTCGCCGACCAATGCCGCCCACGTCCGTGACGATATGGACGGCCGCGTGGACATGATCCTTGACGGCGGCTCCTCGGTGATCGGGTTAGAATCCACGATTGTGAAGCCCGAGGAGGACGGCACCCTTACGCTCCTGCGCCCCGGCGCTGTGACCCCCGAGGATCTTGCTGCCCTTGGAATAGAGGTGCGCCTGGCGGGTGCCGTGATGCACGCGCTCCGCCCCGGGGAGACCGTGCTGTCCCCCGGCATGAAGTACAAGCACTACGCGCCAAGGACCCCCTTTTATCTTTGGGACGGAGATAGCGCCAAGGCCCTTTCTTACCTTAAGGATAGGGAAGAGAAGGCGGCCGTTCTATGCTATGAGGAGGACCTTGCGCTGTTTCTGACCGTCCCCTCGCTGACACCGATTTCGGTTGGCTCGCGTGAGGCGCTTGGTGGCTTTGCCAGCCGTCTCTTTGCCCTTCTACGTGAGTGCGATAAGGGTCCCTACACCGCGATCTATGCCCCTCTGCCGCCCCCGCACGGCCTCGGGCTTGCCCTCTATAACCGCATGATCCGTGCGGCAGCCCATCAAATCATTACTTTATAAATCGGAGTTTACCATGGCAAAGAAGAAAAACGATGCGACCGAATACCCCCTCGAGGAAGCGGAGATCACCTATCAGCCGATAACCGAGACCATCGAGAAGAACTACATGCCGTACGTTATGACGGTCATTATCTCCCGTGCCATTCCCGAGATCGATGGCTTCAAGCCCTCTCACCGCAAGCTCCTTTACACCATGTATAAAATGGGGCTCCTGACGGGACCGAGGACCAAAAGCGCCAACGTGGTGGGCCAGACCATGCGCCTCCACCCCCACGGCGATGCGGCGATCTATGAGACGATGGTGCGCCTCACGCGCGGCAACGAGGCCCTTCTTCACCCCTTTGTTGACTCCAAGGGGAGCTTTGGTAAGCAGTACAGCAAGAATATGGCATATGCCGCCTCGCGTTATACCGAGGTCAAGCTGGACTCCTTCTGCAACGAGCTCTTCCGCGGTATCGACAAGAACGCCGTGGATCTTGTCCCCAACTATGACAACACAATGCAGGAGCCAACGCTCCTTCCCACCACCTTCCCGAACATTCTGATCTCGCCGAACCTCGGCATTGCCGTCGGCATGGCCAGCTCGATCTGCTCCTTTAACCTTGCCGAGATCTGCGACGGCACGATCGCGCTGCTCAAAAATCCCAACACCTCGGTCGATCGTCTTCTTGACATCGTCCGTGCCCCCGATTTTTCGGGTGGCGGGCTTTTGATCTACGACCGTGAGAAGATGCGCAAGATCTACGAGACGGGGGTCGGCGCCGTCAAGCTGCGGGCCAAATACGCCTACGACAAGCAGAACAACAGCATCGACATCCTGGAGATCCCGTATTCGGCCAGCATTGAGTCGATCATGGATAAGATCACCGACCTTGTCAAGGGCGGGCGCCTGAAGGAGGTCGCCGATCTGCGTGATGCCATCGACCTCAACGGCTTTAAGCTGACTCTTGACCTGCGCCGCGGCGTGGATCCCGACAAGCTGATGCAAAAGCTGTATCGCCTGACTGACCTCGAGGACAACTTTGACTGCAACTTCAACGTTCTGATCGACGGGATGCCCCGCCAGCTGGGCGTTCTTGAGCTATTGAAGGAATGGATCCGCTTCCGCGTCACCTGCTACCGCCGTGAGCTTCAATTCGACCTTGGCAAAAAGCACGACAAGCTCCACCTTTTGCTTGGCCTTGCCGCCATCCTCATCGACATTGATAAGGCGATCCGCATCATCCGCACGACCGAGCGCGATGCCGACGTTGTCCCCAACCTGATGGCGGGCTTTTCGCTTTCCAAGACCCAGGCGGAATACATTGCCGACATCAAGCTGCGTAATCTGAACCGTGAGTACATCACCAACCGTGTGACCGAGATCGAGGCGATCCAGAAGGAGATCGCCGAGCTTGAGGCCCTCCTTGCCGATGAGATCAAGCTGAAGGGCGCCATTGCCGAGCAACTGCGCGAGATCAAAAAGAAGTACGGCAAGCCGAGAAAAACGCTTCTTGTCGACGAGAACGATATCGTTAAGGTGGACGATGACGAGCTCTTTGAGGAAAATTACGCCGCCCGCTTCATCATGACGAAGGAGGGCTACTTCAAGAAGATCACGGTCCAGTCTCTGCGTGGCAATGACGAGCAAAAGCTGAAGGAGGGGGATAGGATCCTCTTTTCCGAGGACCTTGACAACAAGTGTGAGCTGGTGTTCTTTACCGACAAGGCCCAGCTTTACCGCGCCCGTGCGACGGATTTTGACCCTGTAAAGGCCTCCGCCCTCGGTGATTATCTCCCCACCAAGCTGAACATGGAGGAAAACGAGCACCCGATCCTGATGAAGGCGCTCTACAGCTACGATCCCTCCCACAACTTTGTCTTTATTTTTGAAAACGGCAAGGGCGTCCGTATCCCCGCCGACCGTTACCAGGTCAAGACCACGCGCCGCCGCCAGACGGCGGTGTTCTCGGGTGCCTCTCCCATTGTGGCGGCGGTCTATGAGGATTCCCCGCGCGACCTTCTGCTTATCGACAGTCAGAAGCGCAAGCTGCTCATCAAGACGTCTCTGATCCCCATCAAATCCACACGCACCTCCACAGGCGTTGCACTGATGACGCTGAAGCCAAAGCAAAGAGTGGTGGACGTGGAATTCAACTTTGATGCAAAGCCCGTGACGGCCTTTGAAAAATGCCGTAAGACCAAGGTACCCTCCGCGGGTGTCCTTCCGCGCGAATAAACTGTTGACAATACCCAAGAAAGATGCTACAATGAAATAGGTGCGGGGCCGTGAGCGCCGCCGGGAAAGAGGGAACAAATGGAACTGGAAAAGCTTTTAGTGGAGTTTAACGAATGGCTGGCCGAGCGTGAGGTGGACGGTGTGGAGATCAGCAGCGGTCTCGGTGCGTCCGAAAGCATCACTGCGGTGACCTTCCCGATCCCCTCGGACGAGGGCTATCTCCCCTTTGACATCATTGCTACCCTGGAGGAGGAGGGCAACGCCTTCTTCTACGTCGATTACTGCGATATCCCCGAGGTTGACGAGCTGGAGCTTTACCGCTTTGTCAACGAGCTCAACAAGGCCTCCGCCCTGACCGTTACCGTGGAGGACGACCGCCTTTGCTTTGGCTACTCTCTGCCGATGGAGATTCTTTCGGACGGTGCGGCGCTGGCCTCGGCCTTCCTGCTTGTTTGGGATGCCGTTGACGACCTCCGTGAGGAGGTCCGTGAGGCCTTTGGCCTTGAGGCCGTGGCCGAGGAGAGCGAGGACGATAGCGACGACGACCTTCAGGAGGAGGAAGTTGACGAGGAGGAGCTTGACGCCGAGGACGATGAGCCCGCCGAGGAAGCCGAAGACGAGGAATGATCTATGAGAAAAAGCGATCTAAACCGTCTTAAATTTTCACTTGGGATCTCGCAGAAGGTGCAGTGCTCCGAGGAAAAAACGGAGGAATATCGGAAGCTTATAAGCGAAGGACAGGCGTTGCCTGACGGTGTCTTTTGCGAGAATGCAAACGATACTCCCGAATATGCCTGTTTTTATACGGTTCAAGATGCCCCCCTGACAAAGGAAGAGCTTGCGGAATATCTGCAATACAAGCAGCTTCGCAGCATCATAACCATCAAGAATTGTGTTGTTTATTTTACGGTCATCAGCATCATCTCTCTCTGCATAGCCCTTATTTCCTTGATCATGAGCTAACACTGTAAAAGCGGAGTATCGTACTCCGCTTTTTCTTTTGTAACGTTGACACCATGGGCTGCGCTCCTTGATGCCGTCCTCAAGCTTTGGGGCTACTATGTAGCTTATTCGTGTATTTTTCATCCTTTTTATCAAGAAAACGGGCGATTTCTACGTTATATTATCCTTCCTTCGCCCAAAAAAGCAACCCCTTCAGTATAAGTTGCCACAAAGGACAAATACTAACATCACCGTTTGCAAGATTAAGGAGAATGAATATATGAAAGCTACTGGAATTGTGCGCCGCATCGACGATCTTGGGCGCGTGGTCATTCCCAAGGAGATCCGCCGCACCATGCGCATCCGTGAGGGCGACCCCCTGGAGATCTATACCGACCGTGAGGGGGAGGTCATTTTTAAGAAGTATTCCCCCATCGGAGAGTTGGCGGCCTTTGCCTCCCAATACGCAGAGACCTTACAGAAGACCTGCTCCATGGCGGTCATCATCACCGACCGCGATGCCGTCATTGCTGCCGCGGGCGTATCCAAAAAGGAGTACCTTGAGCGCGGCATTTCTGAGGCGCTCGAGGACGTGATGGAGTCGCGCACGCTTTACGCACACCGCGCAGGGCAGGAAAAGCTCCGCGTGATCGAGGACGGCGGCTCGCATTATATCAGCTGCGCCATGCCGATCCTTTCGGAGGGGGACATCATCGGCGCTGTTTGCTCGGTCCTGCATAACGAGGGCGAGGAACCGCGCATCTCCGCCGAGATCGAGACAAAGCTCGTTCAGACCGCCGCGGGCTTTCTCGCAAGGCAGATGGAGTCCTGAAAAGAGAAGAGCAAGGAGCGCCGGGGAGTGACCCCCGACGCCCCTTTTTTGTGTGTCCGCGGTGCTTTTTTCCGTGCTTTTTTCCAAAGAAAAAAGCCCTTGCAAATTTTTCCTGTGTGTAGTATAATAAATCCGTATACTATTATTCTATAATAGTACGGAATACGACCAAGGAGGCACCTATGCGCAGCACCGCTTTAGAGGAAAAGCTCAAGCACATCGGCGACGTTTTCAGGATCCAAGGTACCCTCTATTCCATTCTCGTTATGACGGACGGGAACATCAACTCCACGTATAAGCTCGGCTACCGCCGTGAGGACGGCACCGTAAAGGCCTACGTGGCCCAAAAGATCAACCCTTACGTATTTAAGCACCCCGCCGAGATCATGAACAACATCGATCTTGTGACCTCCCATATCCGCAATAACCTTGCCGAGGGGCAGATCTCGCTCCACTTCCACCATACGGCAGACGGGAAGAACTATTACGTTGACGAGGAGGACGGCTCCTTCTGGCGCCTTTATACCTTCATCAACGCCCTCTCCTTCAATACGAGCGACAGTCTTACCGTTTTGAAGAACGCGGGGGAGGCCTTCGGTCAGTTTCAGATGCAGCTATCGGACTTTGATGCCGCCCAGCTTTTTGAAACGATTCCCGATTTTCACAACACGAAAAAGCGGCTTGATACCTTTTTTTCGCACGTGGAAGAGGATCCCCTGGGGCGTGCCGCCTCCATCCAAGAGGAGATCGACTATCTCCGTTCGGTGCGGGAGCTTGCCTCACGTCTTTCCGAAATGCTGGAGCGCGGTGAGCTGCCTCTCCGCGTGACGCACAACGATACGAAGATCAATAACGTGCTTTTTGACAAAAAGACCCAGCGCTCCCTTGTCGTGATCGACCTTGATACCGTCATGCCGGGGCTTGCCATGCACGACTTTGGGGATGCCGTCCGCTTTGCCGGGCAGCCCTTGACGCGGCAGGTGTAGAACTTACGGAAGGTCCCTTGCGAAAACGCCTCCATCGCCGAATCGAACGCCGCGT
>JAFQWT010000197.1 GCA_017407375.1 Clostridia bacterium | reverse complement strand
TTCGGGTGACCGTAGGAACGCGAGTAGAACTTGGTCACGCCGCGCTCCTCGGCGTTCTCGCGACCGTAGAATTTGAGGTCGCCGAGAGCAAAGACGCGGGTGGGGTAGGAGCCGAGCCAGAAGTTGACAAGGTCAAAGTGGTGGGTGGCCTTGTGAACGAGAAGGCCGCCGCTGTTTTTCTTATCGCGGTGCCAACGGCGGAAGTAGTCGGCACCGTGGACGGTGTTGAGGATCCACTCAAAGTGGACCTGCGTCACCTTGCCGATGGTGTCGTTCATAATGAGCTCACGGAGCTTGGTGTTATAGGGAGCGTAACGGTAGTTGAAGGTCACGCGCAGACTCTAGCCCGTGCGGTCAATAGCATCGAGGATCTCCTGGCACTTCTTGGCGTCCATCGTCATGGGCTTTTCGGAAATGACGTCGCAGCCCATCTCCATGGCCTTGATGATGTATCTGTGGTGCGTACGGTCGATAGAGGTAACGATGACGGTGTCGGGCTTCGTCTCCTTGATCATCTTCTCGAACTCGTCGGCACCGTACATGGGAACGGCGTGGTAGCCGTATTCGGTCTCAAGAAGCTCGTTCGCAAACTCCATGCGGGTGCGGTTGATGTCGCAGAACGCGACAAGCTCGCTCGTCTCATTGTAGGTCTCGGCCAGGGCCTTATAGTACATTCTGGCGCGCCCGCCAACGCCAACCTGAGCAAACCGTTTCTTTTCCATGGTGATCCCCCCCGTGCTTTGCGCACAATTTGTATATTTAAGCATTACATGCTTAAGACAAGTATATCAATTTCCCATCGGTTGTCAAGAGGAAAATCAAAAATTTCGTGTCCCGAGCCGAAAAAAGTTGATTTTTTTCGGGAATTTTGTCGGTAGCGCAAAAAAGGGCGGGTTTTGACTTGAAATTGTCCCGCCTCTGCGGTATAATTGAGGTGTAAATAACAAAAGGCAGCCATCTGCCGAAGGAAGTCAATATGCTTGAACTCAAAAACGTTTCTTACCACGCCGGTGAGGGCGAGGAGCGGCGTGAGATCCTCTCCGACGTTTCCCTCGCGATCGATGACCGTCTGACCGTCATCACGGGCCCGAACGGCGGAGGCAAATCCACCCTTGCCAAGCTGGTGGCGGGGATCTATACCCCCACGGCGGGGCGCATCTATCTTGATGGGGAGGACATCACCGACCTCTCGATCACCGAGCGTGCCCACCGCGGCATCGCGTACGCCTTCCAGGCGCCCGTCCGCTTCAAGGGGATCACGGTGCGTGACCTTATCACGCTGGCCAACGGCAAGGAGACCACGGTGGCCGAGGCGTGCGAGTACCTCTCCGAGGTCGGCCTTTGTGCGCGTGATTACATCAACCGTGAGGTCAACGCCAGTCTTTCGGGGGGCGAGCTCAAGCGCATTGAGATCGCCACCGTCATTGCCCGTGCCGCCGCGTTTTCCGTCTTTGATGAGCCGGAGGCGGGCATCGACCTCTGGAGCTTCCAGAACCTTATCCGCGTGTTTGAGAAGATGACGCAGAAAAGGAGCGGCTCGATCCTCATCATTTCGCACCAGGAGCGTATCCTTAATATTGCGGACCGCATCATCGTCCTTGCGGGCGGCAGGGTGAAGACCGTTGGCGCACCGAAGGAGATCATGCCGCAATTGACAGGGACCGATGCCATAGGTGCCTGCCGTACCTTACAGAGGAAGGTGACAGAATAATGTCGCTTGACGAGATCAAAAAGAACCTGCTCCGTGAGGTCAGCGACCTCCACGGCGTTCCCGCGGGCGCTTACAACATCCGTGAAAACGGTGCGACCGCCGCGCGCGTATCCACCGAGAACATTGAGATCCTGCCGCGTGAGAGCGGGGACGGGATCCGTATCGATATCCGCCCCGGCACGAAAAACGAGAGCGTCCACATCCCCGTCATCATCAGCAAGGCGGGGCTCACCGAGGCCGTTTATAACGATTTTTACGTGGGCGAGGAGGCCGACGTCACCATTGTGGCGGGCTGCGGCATCCACAACGCGGGTGACGAGAAGAGCGAGCACAGCGGCATCCACACCTTTCACGTGGGGCGCGGGGCCCGCGTCCGTTACGTGGAAAAGCACTACGGTGACGGTGACGGCAAGGGCGGCCGTGTGATGAACCCCAAGACCGTTATCGTGCTTGATGAGGACGCCACCCTGGAGATGGAGACCACCCAGATCAAGGGCATCGACTCCACCGCCAGGACCACCGAGGCCA
>JAFQWT010000196.1 GCA_017407375.1 Clostridia bacterium | reverse complement strand
TGGCCGCCGAGGGCTATGCCCGCACCTACATCGACTGGCTCTACGGTGTGAACCTGACGCGCTACGCCACACTCAAGACGGGCAAGCTCCTCCGCGTTGGCCGCGTGATCGTGCCGATCGTCAAGGCGATCTACGACCGCGATCTGGCCATAAGGAATTTCGTCCCCGAGAAGTACCTTGCGCCCCTGAGCCGTGCCAAGACGAACGGCGAGGTGGTGGAGCTTTCCTCCAAAAAGAAATTCAAGAGCCACGAGCGGGCCGAGGCCGAGGCCTACTGCGCCGCCCTGAACGCCGCGGGCGGTACCGTCACGGCGCACAAGAGCAAGCGGGACCGCCTCTCCCCCGGAAAGCTCTACTCGCTCTCAAAGCTCCAGAACGTCCTCGGTAAAAAGTACAAGATGTCGATGACCGACAGTCTTGCCATCATCCAGAAGCTCTACGAGGAGGGCTACCTCACCTACCCGCGTACCAACTCGGAATACATGGCCACGGCCGAAAAGGATAAGGTGAAAAAGATCCTGGCAGGGGTCTCGGCCCTCGGTTATCCCGTCAGGTTCCGCGACTCCAAGCAGATCTTTGACGATGCGAAGATCGAGTCGCACTCGGCTCTGACCCCGACCTACAAGATCCCCGACAAGTCCCGCCTCACCGAGCGGGAGATGCAGGTCTACTCCACCGTGTTCCGCCGCTTTGTGGCGGTCTTTTGTGCGGAGGACTGCATCGTGGAAAAGACCGAGCTTGAGATCGCGGTCGGTGACATTGAAAAGTTCACCCTGAAGGGCACGGCGATCCTTGAGCCGGGCTGGACGAGGTACGACGATGCCTCGCTCAAGGATAAGCTCCTGCCCGCCCTTTCCAAGGGGGACACCGTGCTTTGTGAGTTCCTCCCCCAGGAGAAGGAGACCACCCCGCCGAAACACTACACTATCGAAACGCTGAACAACTACCTCAAAAACCCCTTTAAGGAGGAAAAGGCCGCCCTGGCCGAGGCCCACGAGGGCGACACCGCCGAGGAGGGTGACGATACCGAGGATTACCGCGCGATCTTTGAGGGCCTGGAGCTTGGCACCGAGGCCACGCGCACGGGCATCATCGACAACGCCAAAAAGAGCAATTACATCCAGCTGAAGAAGGACGTTTACACCATCCTTCCCGACGGAGAGTACCTCATTGAAGCGCTCGGGCGCCTGGGGATCAGCATGGACAAGTACAAAACGAGCGAGCTGGGTAAGGCCCTCAAGCGGGTCTACCGCGGCGAGATCTCGGTGGGGGACAGCGTGAAGCTGGCCGAGGCCGAGATCGCCGAGGTCTTCCGCTCCCGCGACCTACCGCCCGAGAAGGACACCGACACGGGCCTCTTTGGTGACGAGGTGGGTCCCTGCCCCCTCTGCGGCGGCACCGTCCGACGGACGAGCTTTGGCTACGGCTGCGCGAACTACCGCGAGAAGAATTGCCGCTTCTCGGTGCGGGAGGTCATCTGTGGGCGTGCGATCTCGATCGCCATGATGCGCCTGCTCCTCTCCGAGGGAAAAACCGGGCTCATTGAGGGCTTTGTCTCCCCGAAGAACGGCAAAAGCTTTGATGCCTACCTCACACTCTCCGAGGGGCGCGCCGTGTTTTCCTTTCCCGAGCGGTCCCGTCCCCGGCCGTCATCGCCCGAGGGGGGCTACGTGCCACCGCCCGAGGAGCCACCCTATCCCGAAAATCCCCTGCCCGACTGGGCAAGATCGCAACCGTAAGGAACACTACCGTGAAGACCGCAGCACTTACCGACCTTCCGCTCCTCCGCCGCTATTTTGAGGACGAAAAGGAGCGCCTCTCGACCGCCAGCCCCGCCCTGCTTATGATGTGGCGGGACTATTTCCGCCTTTCCCTCCGCGAGGTGGGGGACACGCTCCTTCTCCGCCTGGCCTATGACGGCATCCACGAGGGCTACCTCTATCCGCGCGGTGCCGACCCCGAGGGGGCCGTCCGCCTTCTTGCCGAGGAAGCGCGGGCCGAGGGGCACGGCTTGCGCTTTGTCTGCCTTTCCGACCGTGAGCGCGACGCCGTCCTTTCCCTCCTTCCCGCAGGGGAGGTGACAAGCGACCGCGGCGAGGCCGATTACCTCTACCGCACCGAGGAGCTGGCAACGCTGGCGGGGCGGCGTTACGGCGGGCAACGCAACCACGTCAACCGCTTTGACCGCCTCTACCCCGACCACTCGCTGTCCCCTCTGACCGAGGCGGACGTGCCCGAGCTTTTGCCCTTCCTTGACCGCTTTGCCGAGCGCCACGCCGAGCGCCCCCTCCTCCGTGAGGAGTTGGATATGACGCGCGAAGTGCTGAAAAACTACAAGGCCTACGGCATGGAGGGCGTGGTCCTGCGCGCCGAAGGGCGCGTGGCCGCCTTTGCCGTCGGTGAGGTGGTGGGCGACACGCTGTCCGTCCACATTGAAAAGGCCGACACCACCGTGGCGGGCTCCTACCAGAAGATCGTGCAGGGCTTTGCCGCAAGGAAGGACCCCGCCGCCGTCCCCTACCTCAACCGTGAGGACGACATGAACGACGAGGGGCTCCGCCGCTCCAAGCTCTCCTATCACCCCGTGGCCCTGCTTGAGAAGTGGTGCGTAACGGTCGCCCTTTGACGTAAAGAAAACCTTGCTTTTTTCTGTTTTTCACTCACTACGGCTCTTTTTTGCCATATACAAAAGGAGTGCGAACCACAGGTTCGCACTCCTTTTTGTCAGAAGAAGTAGGCAGGCATCTCGTAGATCGCGCCGCCGTTTTTGTAGTGGGCCTTCAGCTTGCGCTCAAGGGTGGTGGTCTCGGGCAGGTCGTCAAGCGAGAAGTTCATGTCGGGCTTTTGAAAGATGAAGCCGAAGACGCCGTGGCCGGCGCTCTTGTAGGTCATGGGGTGATAGCGGCGGCGGAACTTGACGATGTTGGTATGCTCACCGAGCATTTCGTCAAGCTGCGGGTCCATCATCCAGCTGTAGCAGTAGAAGCCGCGGTAGGCGTAATCGGGGAAATACTCGGCACAGAAGGCGCGGATCTTTACCATCGTTTCGGTAATGCTCTCGTCCTTGAGGTCGGTGCCCTTGGGGATATGGAGCGAAACGATGGGATCGCCATGCCGGATCGCCACGCTCCACTCGCTCTTTTTTAGGGTGACGGGGGTCTTTTGGACGTAGCCGCGCTCATCGTAGGGATAGCCGACGTAGGCGTCCTCGGTCTCGGTGACGTTGGCCGTCCACGCCCCCTCCTCGTCAAGGAAGCCATGGGCTCCGAGAGCATAGCCGTCGCGGTGGAGGGTGATGCCCTCGGCCAGGGCGAGAGAGTCGCCCGCAGCATTGCGGTAGACGGTGGCCAGGGCGCCAAAGGTGGCAAAGACCTCGATCTGCAAGGAGCCAACGATGTAGAGATTACCGTCGATCGTGCGCTGGTGCCAGCCGATGAGATGGAAGCCGGGGTGCCCACCGTTGCGCTCCGCGTAGGTGCCGACGCTCCCCTCAATGCTCCGAAGTGAGCAAAGGACCATGTCGGCGGGGATGCCGCGCTCGGTCATCACGCGGTGGGCATAGGGGATCATGGAGGCGGTGGCCAGGGCGGTCACCATGTCGGTGGCCAGGTCGTGCTCACCCGCGGGGGGCTTTGGCGGGGTGAATGAGGCAAGGTTGTTGTAGGCCTTGGTGCGGTCCGAGATGGCGTAAGCCAGAAGGGCGAGATAGCGAGAGAGGTCCTCACGCCTCCCAACGGCGGCCGCGGCCTCCTTGAATACGTCAAGATACCGCGGGAACACATCGTACTCGGCGTGCAGGCGCTCGTAATACTCAGGGTCGGTCAGGGGGCAGCCGTGCTTATCAAAGTCGGCCATGACCTCATCGTAAAACTCGCCCCAGCGCACGGGGGGCGTGTCGATCCCAAGAGATGCAAAAAGCTCCTCGATGCTCATGGCAATTGCCTCGCTTTCGTATTTTCTTCCCTCTCATTATATCACACGGTACGCTTTTGTCAATAATAAGGGAAAGAAAAAACGGGCGTTTTCCGCCCGCCGACGCATATACTGTAATAAAAAGCGTACAGGAGGTACTTCATTGCCATGTGCTCGATAGCCGGCATCTACGATCTTCACGGGGGTGAATGCCCCGACGTCCCCCTTATGAGTGAGTGCATGCGCCACCGCGGGCCCGATGCGCGCGGCTCCTTCCGCACGCAGCGCACGGTGCTGTATCACGAGCGCCTCTCGGTGATCGACCCTGAGGGCGGCGCCCAGCCGATGAGCGTGATGCACGGGGGGCGGCGCTACACCATCGTGTATAACGGGGAGCTTTACAACGCCGAGGGCGTCCGCGCGGAGTTAAGGCGGCGCGGCCTGCGCCCAACGACCGCCTCGGACACCGAGCTTGCACTTTACGCGTATATCCTTTTCGGTGAGGAGGCGCCCGTCCACCTCAACGGCATTTTTGCCTTTGCGGTTTACGACGAGGGGCGCGACTGCCTCTTTTTTGCGCGTGACCGCCTGGGCGTGAAGCCCCTCTACTACGCCGAATACGGGGGGCGCTTTTACTTCGCCTCCGAGGTGAAGGGGATCTTAGCGGGCAGCGGCATGCCCGCGCGGCTCGGGCGTGACGGGCTGTTTGAGCTACTCTATCTTTCCCCCGTGACCCTGCCCGAGAGCGCGGTCCTTGAAGGGATCCGTCAGGTGCCGCCCGCCTACGCGGGCACCGTGACGGCCGAGGGGCTTTCCCTTTACCGTTATTGGGAGCTTTTGCCGTGCGAGGGGTCCTCTGACGGGCGGAGCGCCGTGGAGAACACGCGGCTTTTGCTGACCGATGCCGTCCGCCGCCAGCTGGTGTCCGACGTGCCGCTTTGCACCCTGCTTTCGGGAGGGCTCGACTCCTCCGCCATCACCGCCATTGCCGCCGCGGCCTACCGTGAGCGCGGCGAGGTGCTAGAGACCTATTCCTTTGAGTACGAGGATAACAAGGACTACGCCCCCACCCTCTTCCAGCCAAACCGTGACGACGATTACGCCGCGATCCTGGCTGAGGAGCTGGGCACGCGCCACACCGTCCTCACGGTCCCGACCGAGACGGTGGCGGCCCTCCTCCCCGAGGCGGCCATTGGCCGCGATATGCCGGGGCAGGCGGACGTTGACTCCTCACTCCTTTACTTTTGCGGCGAGATTAAGCGGCGGCACACCGTGACCCTCTCGGGTGAGTGCGCCGATGAGATCTTTGGCGGCTACCCGTGGTTCTACCGCCCTGAGATGCTATCGCGGGACGTCTTCCCCTGGATCCACGCCGAGGGGGCGCGTGCCTCCCTCTTTGTGCCCGAGCTTGCCCGCCCCGACGAGGGGCGTGAGCGCCTGCGCGAGGTCTACCGCGCCGCCGTGGCCGCCGCCCCGCTCACGGGCTATGAAGGTGAGGAGGACCGCACGGCGCGCATTGCCACCCACCTTTCGGTCGGGTATTTCATGCCAAACCTCCTTGCGCGCAAGGACCGCATGAGCATGGCGCGGGGGCTGGAGGTGCGCGTGCCGTTTGCCGACCACCGCATTCTCGAATACGTCTACAGCCTGCCGTGGAGCATCAAGCACCGCGGCGGCGTGGAAAAGGCGCTCCTGCGCGATGCGATGCAGGGGCTCCTGCCCGAGCGGATCCTTACGCGGAAGAAAAGCCCCTATCCGAAAACGCATAACCCGCGCTACGAGGCCCTGGTCCTGCGCCTTTTGAACGAGCGGCTGGAGAGCCCCGACTCCCGTCTCGCACCTCTCCTTGACCGTGCCCGCCTCCGCGCCCTGCTTGATGGGGAGGACGTGACGTGGTTTGGCCAGCTCATGTCCCGCCCCCAGCTCCTTGGCTGGCTCATCGGGCTGGATGCCTGGCTCACGGCCTATCACGTGGAGATCGTGTAAGGGGGCTTGTCTTCTCTCCTCTTTTACGCT
>JAFQWT010000195.1 GCA_017407375.1 Clostridia bacterium | reverse complement strand
ATTCGCGCCCTCTCGTTTGCCCTCGTGGAGACGAATCTCTACCTCGATTCCTATCCCGAATGCCCCGATGCGCTGGCCTATTTCCGCCGCGTGCGGGATGAGCTCCGCGAGAAGACCGCCGCCTATGAAAAACAGTACGGCCCCCTGACGGTCATGGGCGCCGAGGCCAAGGGCCGCTGGGAGTGGGTCAACACCCCCTGGCCCTGGGAAAGTGAGGACTGAGTATGTGGATCTATGAGAAAAAGCTGCAATACCCCGTAAGGATCAAAACTCCGAACCCGAAGTACGCCGCCATCATTTTGAGTCAGGCGGGCGGCCCGGACGGCGAGCTCGCTGCCTCCACGCGCTACCTCTCCCAGCGCTATTCCATGCCCTACCGTGACGTCATCGGCACCCTGACCGACGTCGGCACCGAGGAGCTTGCCCACCTTGAGATGATCTCGGCCATCGTCCATCAGCTGACCCGCAACCTCTCCGAGGACGAGATCCGCACGGCGGGCTTTGACGCCTACTTCACCGACCACACCACGGGCGTCTATCCTCAGGCCGCCTCGGGTGTGCCGTTTGATGCCAAGTATATCGGCGTCAAGGGGGACGTCATCGCCGACCTGAACGAGGACCTCGCCGCCGAGCAGAAGGCGCGCGTGACCTACGACAACCTCCTCCGCATGATCGACGACCCCGACGTGCGCGACCCCCTCAAATTCCTCCGCGAGCGCGAGATCGTTCACTACCAGCGCTTTGCCGAGGCCCTCCACGCGACCCAGGACCGCCTCGACAGCAAGAACTTCTACGCCTGCAACCCCGCCTTTGACAAGAATTGCGGCAAGTGACCGCAAAAAAGACCGCCCCCCGTGGCGGTCTTTTTGCATATCCCGCTCCCCGTCCGCAGAAACTAACGGTATTAAGGAGGTGCGGTATGGAATCGGTATCGGTATGGAAAAACGGGATACGGCGGGTGGAGTTCCCCCGACAGGAGGGCGACCGCAGCACCGACGTCCTCATCATCGGCGGCGGGCTGGCGGGGGTGCTGTGCGCCTACAAGCTGCAAAGCGCGGGCGTCGATTGCCTGCTTGTCGAGGCCAAGGAGATCGGCAGCGGCATCACGGGGAACACCACGGCCAAGGTCACCCTCGCGCACGGGCTCATCTACGATAAGCTGATCCGCCGCTTCGGTGCCGACAGGGCGCGGCGCTATCTCACGGCCGAGAGGGAAGCGGAAAAGGAATACGCCCGCCTTTGCGCGGGGCTTGACTGCGATTATGAGGTACGGGATTCCTACGTCTATACGATGGATGACCGTCGGTCGGTCGAGAGGGAGATCGCCGCCCTCCGCCGCCTTGGCGCTGTGGTCGAGCCCTCGGATGCCGCCGAGCTGCCCTTCCGGGTCGCGGCGGCCATGCGCCTTCCGGACGGAGCGCAGCTCCACCCCTTGAAATTCCTCTACGGTATCGCGCAGGGCCTGCCGATCCTTGAAGATACCAAGGTCAGAGAATTCTTGCCCCATAGGGTAAAGACCGACCGCGGCGAGATCGCCTACAAAACGCTGATCGTTGCCACGCATTTTCCGATCTTCAATAAGCACGGCCTTTATCCCTTAAAGCTCTATCAGCATCGCTCCTACGTCCTCGCCCTGCGGGGCGCGCCGCCCGTCCGCGGGATGTACGTGGACGCCTCCGACCGCGGCCTCTCCTTCCGGAGCTACGGCGACCTTCTCCTTCTCGGCGGCGGCGGTCACCGCACGGGAAAGTCGGGCGGCGGCTGGCAGGAGCTTGAGGAATTTGCCGAGGCGCATTACCCAAGCGCCACGGCCGTGGGGCGCTGGGCCACGCAGGACTGTATGACGCTTGACGGTGTTCCCTATATCGGGCGCTACGCCCGCGGAACGCCCGACGTCTACGTGGCCACGGGCTTCAATAAATGGGGCATGACCAATGCCATGGTCGCGGCCACCCTCCTTGCCGATCTCGTCAAGGGCGTGCCCACCCCCTATGCCGACGTCTTTTACCCCTCCCGCTCCGTCCACCGCCCCCAGCTGGCCGTCAACCTCTGGGAGTCGCTCCTCGGCATCCTTACCCCCACCGTGCCGCGTTGCCCCCACCTCGGCTGCGCCCTAAAATATAACCCCGAGGAGCACAGCTGGGACTGCCCCTGCCACGGCTCCCGCTTCACCGATGACGGCGAGGTCATCGACAACCCCGCCACCGACGACAAGAAAACGAAATGCCCTCGCCGTGACAATTGTTAGCGCGGAAACACCATTGAAACAACCGCCCCACGGGGCGGTTTTTCTTATAAACACGGCAAAGGGAGCATCATCATCTCTCCTTTTTCAAAAAGATCGGATTTTTGCCATTTTGAAATAAAAAGCGAGAAAAACCTTTGAAAATCCGCAGGAGAACCGTTTCTCCTTCGGGGGCTCCGCTCGGAAAATAAAAAAACGCCCCGAAACGGGGCGTTTTTTGCTTTGGCCGTGTCAGTCCACGGTCTTGTCGATCTTAAAGCGCGTGATCTTGCGGGAGGTATTCTTCGGGAACTCCTCGGCGCGGAGCTTCACGCGGCCAATGGCCTTGTAGGGGGCGTTCTTTGCGTTGATCTTCTTGATCTCCTCGTTGAAGTAGGCGCCAAGCTCGGTGATGCCGCGGCCGGCCAGGGCCTCGGTATCGGGGAAGATCTCGGCCACGATCAGCTCGGTGTCGGGGCTTTTCTTGGAAACGCCCTGATAGACCACCACCTCGCCAACGCCGAAGATGCCCTGAATGTCGCATTCCAGCTCCTCGGGATAGACGTTTTTGCCGTTTGAGAGAATGATGAGGTTCTTAAGGCGGCCCGTGATGTAGAGCCAGGTGTCACCGTCCACGGTGCGCGTGTAGCCGATGTCGCCCGTGTGGAAGAAGCCCTCCTTGTCAATGGCGGCGGCCGTGGCCTCCTCGTTTTCAAAGTAGCCGAGCATCACGTTCGGGCCGCGGTAGCAGATCTCGCCCTCGCCTTTTTCATTGGGACTGTCGATCTTGACCTCGCCCCCCACAATGGGGAGCCCGACCGAGCCCGCGCGGCGGCACTCGTTGCGGTTGCAGGAGATGAGGGGCGCGCACTCGGTGATGCCGTAGCCGTTCAGGATAACAACGCCGATGCCCTCAAAGAAGTCGATGATCGACTGGTTGAGCGCCGCGCCGCCGCAAATGATCATCTTAAGCTCACCGCCAAACTTGTCAAGCACCGAGGCACGGAACAGCTTTTGGCGGAGGTCGATCCCCACATGGCGGAGGGCGTTCGAGAGGCGGATGCCGGTCTTCAGCTTTTTAAGCTGCCCCGACTTCTCGGCGGCGGCCATGATGCGCTTATAGAAGGTCTCGACAAACAGCGGCACAAGAATGAGGTGCGTGGGCTTGAAGGACTGCAGCTCCTCCATAATATAGCGGAGCCCCGACGAGATGTAGACCTCGCACCCCTGGGCAAAGTGGCCGACAAAGTTGACGGTCGAGCCGAAGGTGTGGTGGGGCGGCAGCGCAAAGAGCGTCCGCTCGGTGATCTGGAAGTTGTACATGCCCT
>JAFQWT010000015.1 GCA_017407375.1 Clostridia bacterium | reverse complement strand
TGGTGCCGTTGCCCCCGTCATCGATGCCGCCAATATCGACCTCAAGTCGTTCTTCGAGGAGACCTACCGCATGCTCGGCGGCGACCTGGGGATGGCGAGGGGGACCATCGAGGCCCTGGCGGCCACGGGGACCACCACCATCCTCGGCGCCGAGATGCTGGAGCGCGGCTACGAGTCGCTCCCCGAAAAGCTCCGTGCGCTCGGTGCCTCGGTCGAGGCGAAATAATGTAAAGAAAACAATACAAAAGCCCCGAAGACCGTCAAGGCCCCGGGGCTTTTTTTAGAGGCGGCGGCGCCGCTTCCTCCGTGAGGAGAGCGCCCCGCCAAGGGTGGAGAGAAGGATCAGTGCCGTATAAAGGAAAAGGGAGGAAAGCTCCAGCGCCCCTGCCTCTAAGATGAGTGCCAGCATAAGAAACACAAACACAAGCACCATCCCGTGGGTGATGCCGCACAGCGCCCCTGCGGAGCGGTGCAGCCGACCCGACCGCCACCCGCCCAGAAAGGCCCCCACCGCCGCGGCGCCAAGCCCTGCGGGGAGCAAAAGGCGCGTGGGGTCCTCGCTCCACAGGAGGAAAAGGGATAAAAGGAGAAGAAGGCCGCCCGTCAGCAAAAGGGAAGCCAAAAAGCCCCCAAGGACCGCCGCCGTAAATCCCACCCGCTTCTCACCGTGCCGCATTGTGCGGCTTTTTTTGCGCTCCATAGAAAAAACCTCCCGTTCATACTGGTACAGTATATGACGGGAGGTCTTTTAGTAGAACTCTCAGCTCTCGGCGGCTTCCTCAGCGGCGGCCTCGGCCACGGGCTCCTCCGCGGCAGGCGCGAAAGTCTCCTCGGCGGGGGCCTCCACGGGGGCCTCCACAGGCGCTTCCGCGGGAGTCTCCTCGGCAGGGGCTTCCTTCTTGGTGTCCTCCTTCTTGGGGGCGGCCTTCTGCGCGGGCGCGGTGGTGCGCGGGCGCACCGACTCCTCGGCCTTGACGTCCACACTGCGGATCGCCGAGACAAGGAAGCGGATGTGCGTGCGCTCCTTGGTGGTCTCCAGCACAAAGGTCTCGTCCTTAATGCTCACGACCTTACCGATGATGCCGCCAATGGTGGTGACCTCATCCCCCACCTGAAGGGCGGAGCGCATGGCCTGGGCCTGCTTCTCACGCTTTTTCTCGGGGCGGATCAAAAGGAAGTAAAAGCCAACGACCACAAGGAGAAGCATACCGATGGTGATCAGCGGGCTACCTCCCGTGTTTGCGGCTTCCTCCAAAAGAAAATTAAGCATAATCGTCCTCCTGAATTTTCATTACACCTCAGTATAGCACAGAAACGCCGATTTTGCAAGAGGAGAAGGAAAACTTTACAAAAAAGTAAAAGAGGCGCCCTGCCAAGGCAGAGCACCTCTTTGCTTTACGGTCTTAGTCGATCGAGCGGACGATGTAGGGAGCCATCTCGGCCTCCAGCTCGGCACGCTCCTTCGCGGCGGCCTCACGGGCGGCGTCGCGCTCGGCACGCTCGGCATCGCGGACGGCCTGCTCCTCGGCGCGCTTGGCCTCCTCAAGGAGAGCGCGGATCGAGAGCGAGAGGCGGCGGCGGTCATTGTCGATCTCCACGATCTTCACGGTGACCTCCTGGCCAAGCTCGAGAACGTCCTGCGGACGGGCGATCTTCTCCAGCGAGATGCGCGAGATGTGGATAAGGCCGTCAACGCCGTCCATGACCTCGGCAAACGCACCGAAGGTGGTCATGCTGACGATCTTGGCAGTCACAACGTCGCCAAGCTTATACTGCTCGTTGAAGAGCTTCCAGGGATCGTTCTCGTCCGACTTGTAGCCAAGCGAGATGCGGCGTTTCTCAACGTCCAGCTCCTTGATAAAGACGGAAAGCTCCTGGCCGACCGAAACGACCTCCTTCGGGTGGCGGATGTGCTTCCAGGAAAGCTCGGTGTTATGTACCATGCCGTCCACACCGCCGATGTCAACAAAGGCACCGTAGGTGGTGAGGTTCTTGACAACGCCCGTGTAGCGCTGACCGACCTCCAGCTTTTCCCAAACGGCCTGCTCCTCGGCCTTCTTCTCCTCGATCATCACGCTGCGGATCGAGGCGACCGCACGCTTGCGCTGCTCATCGATGTCGATAATGCGGGCACGCTGGGTGGTGCCCACGAGGGTAGAGAAGTCGGCATCCTTCGGAAGACCGGTGCGGGAAGCGGGAACGAAGACACGGTTACCCATGGCCTCGATGACAACGCCGCCCTTGTTGGACTCAACGACAGGACCCTCAATGATCCCGCCCTCGTCCTTCATGGCGACAAGGTCAAACCAGCTCTTGTCACGGTCCACTCTCTTCTTCGACAGGGTGACGATGCCGTCGGTATCGCTCACACGGATGACAAAGAGACGCAGCTCATCGCCGACCTTGAACATGTCGGCAAGGCAAGCGTTCTGATCGTCGGTGATCTGGTCGCGGGCAAGCATACCCGTTGCCTTCACGCCAACGTCAACGTAAACGACATCTTTGGCGATGCTCGTCACGGTACCGGTCACGGTGTCTCCTGTATTTAAAGTTTTGAGTGTTCCTTCCAAGAGTTCGGCAAAATCTTCAGTTCTGATTTCGTCCATTGCTTTGTATACCTCCATTATTAAACCGTCGGGCGTGGAAGCACCCGCGGTGATTGCCACAGTCATAGTGTGTGAAAGCTCGCGGCGGAGGGAAAGGACCTCCTCGGGGCGCTCAATGAGCACGACCCTTGGGCAGGCACTCTCGCACAGCTCATAAAGCTCCCTCGTGTTGGAGCTGTGCCGTCCCCCGATCACGACCGTGAGGTCGGCCGATGCGGCCAGCTGTGCCGCCTCCTCCTGGCGATTTTTAGTCACACCACATATTGTATCAAAAATTTTCGCATTTGTACATAGGTTTTTAAGAATTTTTTTGGATTTTTTCCACTCCTCAAGGCCCATGGTGGTCTGGGCGGCCGCCGTCAGGGGGCGCTCATCGGAGTTTCTGTCCGCAAGGAGTGAGGAAAGCGCCTCGGCGCTCTCAAAGACCGCAACGCCAAAAGGGGCGCGGTCCACCGTCCCCTCGACCTCGGGATGTCCCGCCTTTCCGAAAAGGAGAAGGTCTCCCTCGGCCGTGGCGGCAATGTCGTGCACCTTCTTGACAAAGGGGCAGGTCAGGTCGCGCACCTCAAAGTGCGGGTAGAGGGCGCTGAGCGCCCGCATCCGCTCCTCCACCGCGCGGCTGACGCCGTGGGTACGGAGAAAGAGCACCGTGTGCCCGCGCGCATCGCTCTCGGCGGCCGCGGCGGCGGCGCCCGCCTCGTCGGTAATGGTCACCCCGCGGCGCAAAAGCCCCTCGGTATAGACGGGGTTGTGGATCAGCTCACCGAGGATCAGGATACGGCGCGGCGGCAGGGGGGCGGCCAGGGTGGCCTCCACGGCCTCCACAGCGCGGCGCACCCCCGGGCAAAAGCCGGCATTCTGAGCAAGCAGCAGCTTCATTTCTTTTTCTCTCCGGGGAGAAGTCCGCCCGGCACAAAGCCCCCCAGCGAGAGGATCTCACCATAGGCGCGCGTGGCGGCGGCGTGGTAATCGGGGTCCTTGGCGGTAAGCCCCAGCTCCTCGGGGGAGAGCGGCCTTCCAACGAGGACCTCCACACGGCGGAAGAGGGCGTAGCGCTGGCGCTTCATGCGGATGCAAACGGGGAGAATCGGCACCCCGGCGCGCGCCGCGATCATCGCCACTCCCGATTTGATGGGCGTATCGGCGGGATTCTTTCCCTTTTGCCGCGTGCCCTGAGGAAAGAGGGTCAGGATCTCCCCCTCCTCCGCCACCGCGATCGCACGGCGGATCGCCCGCAGGTCACTGCCCGAGCGGTCCAGCGGAATGGCACCGAAGGCGCGGATCAGCGAGGAGAGCAGGGGAATGCGGAAAAGCTCGGCCTTCGCCAGGTACTTTGGCATTCTTTTTCTCGGGAACACCGCCGAAAGCACGATGGGGTCGGCAAAGGCGATATGGTTCGCACAGACCACGCACCCCCCCTCGGCGGGGATGTTCTCGCGCCCCACGATCCTTGCCGAAAGCAAAAACCGCGCCAGGGGGGCAAAGAGCAGGTGCATCGTGCGCTCAAATCTTCTTCGTATGCTCATCGTTAGTGGGTGGCCGCCTCAATAATGCCGAGGGCCGCGGCCAGCGTCTCCTCCTCGGTCATAGCGGAATTGTCCAGCAGCACCGCGTCCTTGGCGGGCACGGCGGGCGCCAGCGCGCGGGTAGAATCGTTTCTGTCGCGCAGAAGCATATCGGCCAGCACGTCCTCGTAGGTAACGCTCAT
>JAFQWT010000194.1 GCA_017407375.1 Clostridia bacterium | reverse complement strand
GCAACACGCCCCTGCAGGTCGAGCTGACGCTTCTGCACACCAAGACCCACAAGGCCAAGAACACCTCGGCCGAGCACCTTCTCAATTTCTACAAATGCTTTGATGACGTCAAGGACGAGAACTTTGACGGTCTTGTCGTCACGGGCGCTCCCGTGGAGAAGATGGAGTTTGAGGAGGTCGGCTATTGGGAGGAGCTGTGCGCCATCATGGACTGGAGCCGCCAGCACGTCCACAGCACGGTCTTCGTCTGCTGGGGCGCCCAGGCCGCGCTCTACCATTTTTACGGCATCGGCAAGCGCCCCCTCGGGAAAAAGATGTTCGGCGTCTTTCCTCACACGGTGCTCCGCCCCGATGCTCCCCTCTTCCGCGGCTTTGACGATACCTTCTTTGCCCCGCACTCACGCCATACCGAGAGCGACAGAGAGGCCATTCTTTCGCATTATGCCCTCACGGTCCTCGCCGCCTCGGACAAGGCGGGGCTTTTCGCCATCGAGGCCAAGGGCGGCCGTGAGATCTTCATCACGGGCCACCCCGAGTACGATCCCCGCACCCTGGAGCGCGAATATCGGCGCGATAAGGACCTCGGTCTGCCGATCGACCCGCCTGAGAACTACTACCCGAACGATGACGATACCCAGCCCCCCCGCGTCACCTGGCGCGCCCACGCCAATCTGTTGTATTCCAACTGGTTGAACTACTACGTGTACCAGACCACGCCGTACGATATCACCGAAATCGAAGGACGGTAAATTTCGGACATGACCGCAAGCAATGAGCCGTCGGCTCCTTGCTTGCTATCGCGCTTCCCGCACCTTGACGTACATCCGGTACGCCTACGGCACGGGAAACGCAATTTCTGCTCCGAAATCCCCGCATAACCGCAAAAAAGGAGAGCAAGCGCTCTCCTTTTTGCTTTTTTCACTCTTATTTTTCACCGAATAGCCCCGCCGAAAAGGTCAGGTTGACCGCATCCGAAATGAGCCGCGCGGCCTTCTCGGTCAGGACGTCGCTCTGCCGCGGGGAGACGAAAAAGGTCGCGCCCTCACTTAGCACCTCGCGGAGCGGCTCGGGGATCTCCCCGTCCGAAAGCCCCGCCCGCTGAAAGGCATCGAGG
The DNA here is from genome assembly GCA_017407375.1 of Clostridia bacterium. Lineage (GTDB taxonomy): Bacteria > Bacillota > Clostridia > Oscillospirales > CAG-272 > UBA1740. The sequence continues at coordinate 2,061 of JAFQWT010000194.1, read as the reverse complement.
ACGAGGGTGGTGGAATCCACCACCGTGGGGATCCCAATGGCGATCACGGGTACGCCGAGCGTCTCACGGTCGAGGGCGCGCCGCGCATTCCCGATGCCGGAGCCGGGGCGGATCCCCGTGTCGCTCAGCTGGACGGTGGTCGCCAGCCGCGAGACCGAGCGTGCCGCCAGCGCATCGATGGCAATGACAAGGTCGGGGCTGACGGCTTCGCTCGCCCCGGCAACAAGGCACTGGGCCTCGATCCCCGTCTGTGCCAGCACCCCGGGGGCGAGGAGCGAGATCTCCACGTCGGCATAGCGCGAAAACAGCGCGGGGTCCTCGGCCTTGATGTGGCGCGTGGCGATCATCTCGCGCACGCTCTCGGGTCCGATGGCGTCCGAGGTCAGGTAGCGGTTGCCAAGCCCCACCACCAGCACCGAGGAAACGGCGCTCACGGCCGCGCGGCAGAATTCCCCGATGAGGGCAGACAGCGTGCGGGAAAGTCCGAGAAGCGCGCCGTCGTCGATCTCCCACAGGGGAGGAAAGGACATCGTTACGTAGGTCCCCTTCGGCTTGCCGATCGCCTCGGCGCCCTCGTCGCTCGTCACCGTCAGGCGGCTGATGCGGCAGCCCTCCCCCTCCTCCTCGCGGTATTCCACCCCCGCGGTCTCCGTGTCGGCCCGCATGCGCTCGCACGCCAGGTCGGTGCGGGGACAGTCGGCCCTTGCTTTTTCATCCATCGTACCACCTCCTTTGTGAAAGTATCGCCCTGCCACCCCCGGGATATACAGGAAAAACGGGAACAAAATGCACAAAAACACCACCCCCTGCTTGTGCAAGTGTACAATTAGAGGGCACCCATCAAAAAAAAGTTGCAATTTCACTTCTTAAATGCTATAATAAGGTATGTTATTATGCGCTTACGCAAGGAGTCCGTTATGAAAAGATACCTGTCCCTCGTTCTCATGATTCTGCTCCTCCTTTCGGTTCCCATGGGGCTTGCCTCGTGTGGGGAAATGGAGGATAACGGTGCGGTCGTCAACCTCTACTATCTCGGAGAGACGTACGACTTTGATCCTGCCCGCGTCCTCTATGACGATGACGCGATGCGTGTCACCACCCTCCTTTTCGAGCCGCTCTTTACGCTCAGCGAGAGAGGAAAGGTGAAGCCCGCCCTCGCGGAGAGCTACCGCATTCTCCGCAATACCGAGGAGGACGTGTATCAGATGGAGATCACGCTCCGCAAGACCTCGTGGAGTGACGGTAATCCCGTCAAGGCGGAGGACGTGGTCTACTCCTGGCAGAGGATCATCGAGCCCGATTTCAAGTGCGATGCCGCCCCGCTTCTTTATGACATCGAGGGCGCCATCGAGGTCAAGAACGGTGACCTGCAGTCCTCGGTCGGTGACTTCAAGGTCACGGCGGAGGATGCCGATACCCTCACGATCACCTTCCGCAATTACTACGATGAGGACGGCAACGTGGTGGAGATCGATTACGATGCCTTCCTGCGCAACCTCACCAGCCCCGCGCTGGCCCCCGTCCGTCAGGCGGTGGTCTCCAAGGCGCCCGAGTATTGGGGCAAGAACGCCACCACCATCGTGACAAGCGGCCCCTTCACCATCCGCACGCTTGACTACGATCTCGGTGAGTTCACGCTTGAGCGCAATATGTACTACAACTATCCCAACAAGGATATGGTCCCCGAGGATGACCGCCCCGATAAGCACGTCCGCCCCTACCAGCTGGTCACCACCTGGAAGGCGGCTCTCGATGAGCTTGGCGATCTCTTTGCCGAGGAGTCGCTCTTTATGATGTCGGACATCCCCGTTGACCTGCGTGACGATTACAAGAAGGATGCCGAGGTCGCCGATCTTCTCTCGACAACGGCGATCCTCTTCAACCTGAATACCCCCCGCCCCGGCAGTGAGAACGGCATTAAAAAGGCCGAAGTCAGAAAGGCCCTCTCTCTGGCGCTTGACCGTGAGACCATCGTCGATACGCTCGTCTTTGCCAAGCCCGCCACGGGCTTTGTGAGCCACGGTGTCTTTGAGACCGACAGCCGCCGCGACACCTTCCGTG
>JAFQWT010000193.1 GCA_017407375.1 Clostridia bacterium | reverse complement strand
GGCGCATAGACGAGATAGACCTCGTCGGCACCCGCCTCAATGGCAAGCTCGGCAAGGGCGCCCTCCTCCACGTCACCAAAGCCGCAGGGAACGCTGAGAAGCACACGGCACCCCGCATCGCTTGTCCGATAGCGGGAAATGAGGCGGGCCACCGCCGCACGGGTGTATTCGGGGATCACGGTCCCGTCCTGAAAGATACGGCGGAGAACGACCTCCCCTCCGCCACCGGCTTCATATTGGTCGGTCTCTCCTCCGATGCCCAGGAAGGAACCGTCCTGACGGGAGAGGGCCACCACGGCGCTCTCCTTGTGGATCTGCCCGTCGCCGACCTTACAGACGGCGATCCCGGCATCCCCAAGATCGATTCCTATTTTCGTTTTCATTCCTGTTCCTCAAAAGGTTAAAGTAAACTTATTATACACGAAGCGGACGTCTTTTGCAAGCGAAAAATGAAGAAGCGCCCGATTTATTTTTTCATCTTGAGCCACCCGCCTCGGAAAACGCCGCGCAAAGCCGCTCGGAAAGGTGGGTATAACGCAGAAAATGTCGGTTGTTTTCCACCATGGAGGATAAAATGTCCTCACGGCCGACAAGGATCACCCTCTGCCGCGCCCTGGTGATGGCGGTATAGAGGAGGTTTCTTGTCCTGAGCATCGGCGGGCAGGCGTAGAGCGGCAGAATAACGGTGCCGTATTCGCTCCCCTGGCTCTTGTGGACCGTGATGGCATACGCGTGCTCCAGCTCCTCATACATGCTACGGTCGTACCTTGCGAGGCGAGCGCCGTCGTAACGGACGGTAAGGTACTCGCCGTCCGCACCGATTTTCTCGATCACACCGATGTCACCGTTGAAAACGCCCTCGGCATTCATGGGGTTTTCCACCCATTCCACGCTGTAATTGTTGCGGACCTGCATCACGCGGTCCCCCTCACGGAAGGTGCGCTCACGGAAGGCGATCTCCTCGGCGGTGGCGCTTTTCGGGTTGAGGGCCCCTTGCAAAAGGACGTTCAGGGCCTCGGTCCCGTTGCTCCCCTTGCGCGAGGGGGTGATGATCTGCAATTGCTCAAGAATGCTCTCGCCGTACGCACGGGGCAGGCGGCGCGCCATAAGGTCAACGACCGTCCCCGCGATCTCATCCTCCCTGCGGGGGAGAAAAAAGAAATCGTTGTCCTTGGCCGAAAGCACGGGCATCTCCCCGAGGTTGATCTTATGGGCGTTGGTGACGATAAGACTGGTCTCCGACTGACGGAAGATCTCGTCAAGGCGCACGGTATTCAGGACCCCGGAGGCGAGAAGATCGCCAAAAACGTTGCCGGGACCAACCGAGGGAAGCTGATCCGCGTCCCCGACCATAACAAGGCGGCTCCCACGCTTGAGGGCGTCAAGGAGCGCCTCCGCCAGGGGCAGATCCAGCATGGAGGAGTCGTCAAGGATAACGACGTCCTCCTCAAGGGGATCGTTGCGGTCACGGCCAAAGGTGGGAACGCTCCCCTCCCCCCGCACCGTCTCCAAAAGGCGGTGGACGGTCTTGGCCTCCGAGGAGGTGGCCTCACTCATTCTTTTGGCGGCACGACCCGTGGGGGCGGCCATGGCCACGCGGAGCCCAAGACTGCCGAAAATGTTGAGCAAGCCCTTGATG
>JAFQWT010000192.1 GCA_017407375.1 Clostridia bacterium | reverse complement strand
CCCGCAGGAAAGGAATCTTTCCGAGCAGGCCCGGCAGCCAGCCGAGCAGAACGCTGGACAGCGCGGCCAGCGCCGCATATACCAAGGCGGAGATAACGGATCCGGACACCACGTTGCCGAAGTGACGGAAGGCCATGGACACGGGCGTTGCCACCTCGCCGAGGATGTTGAAGGGCGTGAACACGACCACGGGGCCGGTAAAGCTCTTCAGATAGCCGACGAAGCCGTTGGTTTTGATTTTATAATAGGTAATCAGGCCGAACACCAGCAGAGCCCAGCCGAGCACCGTATTGAGCTCGGCGGTGGGGGCGTACATGCCGAGAAGGGCCAGCAGAGACGAGCAGGCGGACAGCGACAGAATCGCGCCGATCAGCGGGATGAAATCGCGGAAGGCCTCTCCCATCTTGGCGGTACCGAGGCCGGTGCAGTTCTCCACCAGCCATTCCGCGGCCAGCTGCCTTTTGGACGTGGGGCGCACCTTCAGATCGTGGGTGAGCCATTTGCACAGAGCGGCGATGGCGATGATGACTGTCTTTTTCTGGCGTCCCGCCAGTGTCTTTTTTGCGCTCATCTGTATTTTCTCCTTACCAGCACCCACACACCCGCGCCAAAGAACAGTACGGGGGGCAGAACGGTCAGCCACACCGTGATGCGGTTGGCGCGCTCGGCGGTCAGAGAATCAATGCTGAGATCGGCAAAAGGCACGTAGGGCACGTAGGACGGCACGGCGTCCTTGCCCATCTGATAAAACGCCTGGCGAAGCACCTCGCTGTTGCCGTACACGTCGGAATGGAGAATGGCCTCGGTGGCAAAATCCGCCGAGCCGCAGGCCAGCACGTACGAGCTCTGGTCAGCGGAGAACCAACCGTTGTTGTCCTCCTGTTCGGTCTTGGGCGCGATGGAAAGAAGCATCAGCGGGAAGGTGTTCTGCGCACTTGCCCTCTCTACCTCTCTGCCCCCTGCCATGGCCACGGCGTCGGCACCCGAAGAAAAGACCTTAAAGACCTGTCTGGAGTACGCGCCCATGGCTTTGTAGGCGTAGGTAAAGGTCTCGCCGCTGTCCTCGTCCGCCACGGTCTCTACGTCGTACGCGTCGGCAAACCTCAGAGGCATGGCGTTCTTGAACACCGTCTTTTGGGGTACGGGCATCTTGCGTAATTCACTTGTGAGAGACGCGCCCATACCGTATTTTTCGTATTGCGCCAAAAAGGTGTAGCCGCCCGAGGTCAGCGCGTTACTTGCGCTCTCGCTGACCACCTTGGACTCCCCTTCGGCGGTGCGGTCAAAGGCGATACCCCACTGGGCCAGATATTTTTCAATATTGGGAAGCGTGGGACAGTCGGGGGACATAAACACCATCAGAGAGCGGTTGTCCTTTGCCAAAAAGTCGTCGATGATCTGGATCTCCGACACGTCGGAAATGCCGTCGTCAAGGGAACGGAAGTCGCTTGTGGGCTGATAGCTCACCAGCATGCGGCAATCCTCGGGGATGCCGTCGCCCACAAGGTCGGTAATGACCTCAATGCGATAGCCTGCCTCCTCAAAAAGGTATCCGAGAGCGGCGTCCTTAAAGGTCTCGCCGTGGCCCATCAGCATACCCACCACGGGCTTACTTACCTGGGTGACTGCCAGAATGGCGGAGGAAAATCTCTTGTCGCCGCAGTAAGCGAAGGGGGAGGTGGCCCCCGAGGAGATCATAAAGAAGTCCTCAATGTCGTAAAGGCGGTATTCGCCGCCGCTGCCCGCAATAATGACGTCGGTATTGATAATACTGGTGCTCACCGAGGTCTTGTAGGGCGACACGGCGGAGGGATTTTCGTAAATATTGATAAACTCCACACCGATGCGGTCGGGGTATTCGGCCGCCAGCTCAAGGGCGGTGGTCAGTACGTATTTGGAATAGCCCACCTTCATCAGATTGTCCTGCATATCGCAGAACTTGATGGTCACAAAGCTCTTGTCCTCGCCGCTCTCGCTCTCGCGGGCGTCAAGATCTTTGAAGGTCTCGTCCAAAAGATCAAAACAGGCATCCGAGACCGTAAAAATGCTTTCCTTGGTCATATCGATGTACCAAAGATATTTTGCCGACAGCGCCGACACGATGACGTTGGCAAGAATGACCGCTACAATGATCAGCGCGGTAATGATCACCGACATACTTCCGTAGCGAAAACGGCGCGTCCTCATAAAACTTCCATTATTCAAAGCACAAATTTCCTTTCCCGTATTTTTTGGTAAGAGTGGCCTGTAGGGCGGGGGTTTACTCCCGCCGTTTCGTTATTTCTTTATCTTTCGCCGCGGCGGGAGCAAGCCCCCGCCCTACGATAATAGAATATCTGTGAAGAATTTTGCCCTT
>JAFQWT010000191.1 GCA_017407375.1 Clostridia bacterium | reverse complement strand
GGGTATACCCCTCGGCAAACAGCGAGGTGCGGGGGCAGCTTCCGTAAAGCAAGGCCGTCTGCCCCGAAAGCTGCTGTAGGATCCTTTGGCTGAAGGGCTCCTCGCCGTTGAGGATCACCTTTTTGGGGCGGGATTCGGTAAAAAAGGAGAGCTTGGCTGCCGCGTATTCCTCCATATCGGCGTGCTCCCCCTCACCGATATGATCGCGCGAGAGGTTTGTGAAGATGCCGATCTCAAAAGGGATTCCAAGGACGCGGTGCCGCACCATGGCCTGAGAGGAGACCTCCAGCACAACGGTAACGACCCCGGCGGCACGGATCTTAGAAAGGTAGGCCGCAAGCTGAAGACTATCGGGCGTTGTGTTTTCCGTCTCATAGCTCTTACCGAGAAGCGAAACCCCGGAGGAGCCGATGTAGGCCGCAGGAGTTCCCGCCCGCTCCAAAAGCCCAACCAGCATTTTGGCCGTTGTGGTCTTTCCCTTGGTACCCGTGATACCGACAACGGTGAGACCCCGCTCGGGATTTCCGTAATACCGCGCCGCGATCCTTGCCATCGTCTTCTCTGCCCTCTCCGTCAGCAGGACGGCGGTATCTCCACCGAAGGGCAGCGGGCGCTCCGCCACAAAACACCGACACCCGCGGCGATAGGCATCCGCGGCGTAATCGTGCCCGTCACGCCGGGCGCCGGGCAGGCAGAAGAAGACCGTATCCTCCCCTGCCCTTTGGGAATCGTAGGTCAGCCCCCGCACGGAGCGCTTCCCCAGGAGCGCCGAGGAGCGCCAGCCGCGCTCGCAGGAAAAAAGCTCGTCAAAGGTCATCGCTTGTCACCTCCGCTTACGGGGTCGCCGTCGCCCCGGCGCGCTTGCGGATGCGCCGCTCATGCTCCCAAAGGAAGAGGCGCCGCCATAGGTTTTTCCGCAGGTCCGCCCGATGTCCAAGCGCCGAAACACTACGCCCCGCGGCCACAAGACGGCGCACGTGGTCCAATAGCTCCCCCTCCGGAAGCCCCGCCTCCACAAGGGAAAGGGGGACACTATGCCAAACCACCTCGCTTTTACTGTAAATGCAGGGCGGCTCGGCCCCCGCCACTCGGTCGGCAAGGATGAGCGCTGCGGGGTTGCACCCCGCCGCCAGCATATATTGGTTACTCCTCCCTTGACGGAGATTCATTTCAAGGACATACGGCTCACCGCCGTGAGGATCGGCAAGAAGATCGAAGTTGGCAAACCCGCGGTAGCCGATCTCCTCAAGAAAGGCGACCAGCGCCTCGGAGACCGGGGGCGGCGGTGCCGTAAGGATCGCCGCGTGGTTTCCAAGACCGCGGGGGGTATGCTCCTCGAGAAGGACGCGACCGTAAACGGCGGCGGTTGCCCGTGCACGGCGGTCACAATACACCGTCAATACGCCGTTATCGGTGTCGCTTGCGGGGATCCGCTCCTGCAAAAGGAGCCCGCCCCGATAGCCCGCCTGCCGTATCCGCCGCACCGTCTCCTCGGCCGCGGCCCTTGTGTCGGGGAACCACACCTTCCGCATCGCGGGAAAGGGCGCATGCCAATAATCCTCGCTGACGGCGGGCTTAAGAACAGCAGGATAACAGAAGGGAACGCTCTCGGGGACCGCCTCCCCCTCCGAAAGGACGACCGTGCGCGGTACGCGGATCCCCCGCTCGTGCATGGTCCTTGCAAAGATCGCCTTATCAGCATAGGAGAGGGCCTCTGGCGGTGGCGAAGGAAGGATAAAGCGCCCGTCAAGGCGTGAGCGCGACCGCACGAGAAAAGAGGCGTATTCATCGGTACATCCAAGGACGATAAAGGCGCTGTCGGGGTGATGGGCGGCCACCTCGTAAAGAAGTGCAAGGCGCCCCTCGTCACTCTCCATGCGCCCATCGATCACCTGGCGAATAAAGCGGCTGTGAGCGGTGACACCGAGGCGGTATCGCCCCAGGGCGTACGAGGGAAAGACCCCCGCCTCATAAAACGCAGCGGCCATACCGTAGGCGTTCAGGTCTCCGCCAAGAAGGATGGGAACGATCGGTTTCTTCATGTTGGCACCTCCCAAAAGAAAAGGCCGCGGACGATCCGCAGCCTCGGATATGTAGAATTCACCAGGTGAAGGTCGTGGGAGTCCCCTCGGAAAGCAGCCCCGAAAAGTCGCGCTGCCGCAGGACCTCATAAACGGCGACGGCAACCGAATTGGATAGATTAAGACTGCGCAGGCCCGTGAGCATCGGTATCCTGACCGCCGTCTCAGGGTGCTTGGCCAAAAGCTCCTCGGGAAGGCCCCGCGTCTCACGGCCAAACATTAAAAAGACACGCCGGGGATACTGCGGCTCGGTAT
>JAFQWT010000190.1 GCA_017407375.1 Clostridia bacterium | reverse complement strand
CATCACCACCACCATGCCGACGAGGTCTTTACGAGCTTTGGCGCGGAGACGGCCCACGCCTACACCCGTGAGGCGCTGAAGGAGATCCTGGATGCCCTGGACAGCGGGGAATACGGCGCCGTTCTGCGTGCCAAGGGCATTGTGGCGGCAGAGGACGGCACGTGGCTGCATTTTGACTACGTTCCCGAGGAGAGTGAGGTCCGCACCGGTGCGCCCGACGTCACGGGCCGCATCTGCGTGATCGGCTCGGGCATTGATGAGGAAAAGCTGACGGCGCTCTTTGCGCTTTGATGAGGAATACCGATGGAAACACCTGTTTATCTGTTCACGGGCTTTCTGGAGGCGGGGAAGACGCGCCTTATCCAGGAGACCATGGAGGACGCCGACTTCAATTCGGGGGAGCCCACCCTCATTCTCCTTTGTGAGGAGGGCGAGGGCGAGCTTGACCCCTCCTCCTTTGCCAAGGGAGCGGACAACGTTTGCCTTCGCACCGTTGGGTCGTTAGAGGAGATCACCGAGGCGGCCTTCCGCGAGTGGCGGCGGGAATTCAACTTCCGCCGCGTTCTTGTCGAGTACAACGGCATGTGGATGATCGGTGATTTTTACCGCCGTCTGCCGCGCGGCTTTGTGGTGTATCAGGAGATCATGGTGGCGGATGCCACCACCTTCCCCGCCTACAATGCCAATATGCGCCAGCTGACGGTGGATAAGCTCTCGGGCTGTGAGATGGTGGTCTTCAACCGCGTCACCGAGGCGACCGACAAAATGGAGCTACACAAGCTCGTGCGTGGGGTGAGCCGCGGCGTGAATATCTCCTATGAGTTTACAAGCGGTGAGATCGAGTACGATGACATCGTGGACCCCCTGCCCTTTGACGTGGATGCCGAGGTCATCGACGTTGCCGACCGCGATTTTGCCCTGTTCTTCCGCGATCTTACCGAGGAAATGCCCAAGTATGACGGCAAGCGGGTGCGCTATCGCGCCCTCATCGGCCGTGACAAGCGCCTTGGCGACAGCGCCTTTATTGCCGGCCGCCAGATCATGACCTGCTGCGCCGACGATATTGCCTACAACGGCTTTATCTGCCTTTTGGATGCCCCCTGCGACCTTGCCCACGGAGACTGGGCGGTGGTCGAGGCCACGCTCCGTATCGAAAAGCACCCCCTTTACCGCAACCCCGGCCCCGTGCTTTATCCCACCAGCGTCAAAAAAACAGACGCCCCCGAGGAGCCCGTGGCTACCTTCTGCTGAGCGTCGTTTTTGCGTTATTCTTCGTAATTGTCCTTTGCAAATTCCTTCTTCGTCCAATGCTTGGGCGTGTAGGAATTCGCCTCTAAGATCCTTTTGTTGTAAAAGGTCTCGTCCTCCTCGGGAAAGACGTCCAAAATGTCAAACACGTCCACCCCGAGATACGGGCAGATGCGGATGAGCGTCATCAGGTCCACGGGGCGGTTCGTTTCGATCTTGGCGATCTCGGAGGGAAAGAGCCCCAGCTCGCGCCGCAGCCCCTCCAGCGTGAGCCCGCGCTCCTTTAGTACCTTGAAAAGCTTATAATAGCGAATCTTCATATCGTCACCTCATACCGTGATTATAACGCATTTGATTCAAAAAAGCAAGCCCTTGGGGCCACGTGGCCCCCATGCGGGTATGGCGGAATTG
>JAFQWT010000014.1 GCA_017407375.1 Clostridia bacterium | reverse complement strand
GCGTTTTCCACCACCATCAGAGAGGCATTCGGCACGTTGACCCCCACCTCGATCACGGTGGTGGAGACGAGAATGTCGATCCTTCCGTCGGCAAAGCGCCGCATCACGGTATCCTTTTCCGTCGGCTTCATTTTTCCGTGGAGGCAGGCCACGGTATGCTCGGGGAAGCGCGCGGCCAGATGCTCGGCGTGCTCCACGGCGTTTTTGAGAGCGGTCGCGCTCTCGTCCTCGGGTAGGAAGACCTTGGCAAGGGGAATGGCGCCGTCCTCCTCAATGGCGGGGCAAACGACGTAGACCTGCCCGCCCTCCCGCACGGCCTTTTCGATAAAGCCGTAAAGACGGTCGCGCTTATCCTCCCCCACAAGGAAGGTGTCGACGCGCTGACGCCCGGCGGGCATCTCGGTAATGCGGGAAATGTCAAGGTCTCCGTAAAGGACGAGGGCCAGCGTGCGCGGGATCGGTGTGGCACTCATAACAAGGAGGTGCGCCCCCGGGTTGCGCGTGCGGATGGCCGCCCGCTGTAAGGCGCCAAAGCGGTGCTGCTCATCGGTAATGGCAAGGCCGAGGTCGGCAAACTCCAGCTTTTCATTGAGGAGCGCGTGCGTACCGATAAGAAGGTCGGTGCGCTCCCCCTCTCCCGCCAAGAGGGAGGCATAGATGCGCGCCTTTTCCTTGGCGGTCGTGGCTCCGAGGAGAAGCTCTGTGCGGATGCCCAGCGCCTCAAAGAGTGGCAAAAGGTCGTGATAATGCTGTCGGGCCAGGATCTCGGTCGGTGCCATCAGTGAGACCTGGTGGCCGTTCCGTATGGCAATGTAAGCGGCAATGGCCGCACAGACCGTTTTTCCGCAGCCAACGTCACCGACAAGGATACGCCCCATCGGCACCCCGGACGGGCGCGCCATGTCCCCCGCGATCTCGCGGACGGCGTTCTTCTGGGAGGCGGTCAGCTCGTAGGGCAAAAGGTCAAGGAGCGGAGTGATGTTCTGCTTGGAGCAGAGGGGGGCCGTGGCCTCCGTGCGGTGGCGTTTGGAGAGGGCAAGGCCGAGAGAGAAGGTGAGGTATTCGGTGAACGCCAAGCGGTGAAACGCGGGGCGCAGCTCCTCCTGTGCCAGGGGATCGTGCAGGGTCTTGATCGCCGTGGAGAGGGTAGGAAAGCTATATTTTTGGCGGATATTTTCGGGCAGAAAGTCGGGAAGCGCCGCAAGGCAGGGCAGGGCCGCGGCCACGGCCTGCGCCACGATCTTTTCCCCGAGCCCTGCGGTCAGCGGGTAGCGCGGGACCATGTCGGGCAGGGGGACGCTCGGGTCAATTCTTTCAAAGGCGGGGTTTGTAAGGCGGTAAAGCTTTTTTTCAGCGGTCAGCTTGCCGTAAAAGCGGAACTCGTCCCCCACCGAGAAGATGTCACGGCAATAGGGCTGGTTGAAGAAGACGACCTCCACCGTCCCCGTTTCGTCAAAGGCACGGAACTTGGTGATGGTCATATGGCGGGGAAGCTTGGCGGTGTACGGCTCGTTAGCCACCGTCAGGATCATGGCGTGGGTCTCCCCGTCGGTCGCCTCGCTCACCGACTTGATCCTGCCGCGATCCTCGTAAGCGCGCGGAAAGTGAAACAAAAGATCCCGCACGGTGTCGATCCCGATGCGAGAAAGCGCCTCGGCGCGTGTTTTTCCGATCCCCGGTAGCTCAAGGACCGAGCTTGCGAGCGTCAGCTCCTTCATGCGGTATCACCTCCCACTCTTTTATTTTACTACAAAAGCGCGTGTCTCGCAAGTTCTTTTTGTCTCTTTCGCTCGAGATTTGTAAAAAAATCAAAAATATTCGTCCGCCTGTTTACAAATATAGTTTTTTCTGTTATAATATATTTTACTGTATGGAATTTAATTCAAGGAGAGGAGGCCTCGCTTTGCGAAAAAGAGAGCTGAAAATAGCCACCAAGCTGGACGTTGGCGTGATGATCGTGCTGTTTTGCTTGATGCTGGCGCTCTTTATGCTTTTGCGCTTTCTCCTTCCCGCGGGGAATGAGCTCTATGCGGCCATGCTGACGGTGCTCGTCTATCTCTCGCTTCTTTCCCTTTGGGTGTATTGGCGCCGCCGTACCGAGGGAGCCGCGGATCCCCGCATTGTGGATTCGATCTTTGACACCGAGCTTGGCGATATGCTGGAGGCCATGCACCACGCCGTGATCCTCACAGATGAAACGGGGCGGGTCCTCTTTGCCAACCCCGCCTTTTTAGAGATCGCAGGGCGTGACAGTGTGCCCGCGGGGACTCCCTTTTCTCACCTTTGCGTTTTGCACAAGGAGGAGGCGGGGGAGACCTATGCCGATTTCGGGCCGCGCCGCTGCCTTTTGCGCCGTATCCCCATGACGGTGGGGGAGCACCGCTATATGCTCCTTAACCTTTATGACGAGACGGCTCGCCTCTCGGCGGAGCGTGCCTATGCCGAGGAGCGCTCTGTCGTGGCGTACGCCATCATCGATAACCTTGAGGAGATCTTGCAGTTCGTGCAGAACGAATATGCCGAGACCTCGGCCAGGGTGGAGGAGCGCCTCCGCGAGTGGATCGAGGGGATCGGCGGTCTTTTCCGCGCGTATGACCGTAACAAGTACCTCATGGTGTTTGACGACGTTCACCTTGAGGAGTGCCTTCGCAACCGCTTTGATATTCTTGACGAGATCCGCGCGATCCGTGTGGGGGACGCGATGCCGATCACCATTTCGTTGGGGGTGTCCCGCCTTGTGGGGAAGTCCTTGGCTGAGCGTGAGCACGCGGCACAGTACGCCCTTGACCTTGCCCTCCAGCGCGGTGGCGACCAGGTCGTTCTCCGTGACGATTACGGTGTTTCCTTCTTTGGCGGTAGGACCAAGACCGGCTACAAGCGCGTCAATATCAAGGCGCGGGTGGTGGCCCGCCAGCTGCTGTCCCTCATTGGCCGTGCCGACAACGTTTTGATCATGGGCCACCGCTACGGTGACTACGATTCCTTTGCCGCAACCGTTGGCCTTGCGCGCATGGTCCTCAACCAGGGCGTGCGCGTCAACATCGTTGTCAACCGTGATGACGAGAACCTGGCCCCCTGCTTCCAGAGGATCGCCCATCTCAACGAATATAAGGGGATGTTTGTGGACGGTGCCGAAGCCCTGGACCTTGCCGATGCGGGCACGCTCCTCATTGTGACCGACGTCAATAACTCGGGCTACGTGGAGTGCCCCGCCCTCATGGAAAAGGCGCAGACCGTGGCGGTCATTGATCACCACATCAAGACGGCGTCCTACAATTCCTCGGTAAAGCTTGAGTACATTGAGCCGTCTGCCTCCTCGGCCTCGGAGCTGGTATCCGAGATCATTGAGCAGAATACGGGCGCAAGGATCCTCCGCCAGGAGGAGGCCGAGCTGCTCCTTTCCGGCGTTCTCCTTGACACCAAGCGCTTCACGCGCAACACGGGCACGCGCACCTTTGCCGTGGCGCAGTTCCTTCGCGGCGCGGGGGCCAACCCCGGCGAGACCTTTGAGTTCTTCAAGACCACGGCCGAGGACCTTGAAAAGGAGGCCCACTTCAACAGCAACGTTGTCATCTACCGCAAGCACGTGGCCATTGCCGCGTGTGACAGCGAGGAGGCCGATGCCAGCTACCGCATTGCGGCGGCCAAGGCGGCGGACGGCCTTTTGGGCGTTAAGGGCGTGAACACCTCGTTTGCCATTGTCAAGATCGAGGACACGGTCTACATCTCGGCCCGCTCTGACGGTACGGTCAACGTGCAGGTCATTCTTGAAAAATTCCACGGCGGCGGCCACTTTGACGTGGCAGGCGCCCAGGTCCCCGGGGCCACGGTCGAGACCGTCATCGAGGGGCTCCGCGATTCCATTGATGAATATTTTGATAACGAATACAAGGGAGAAATGATATGAAAGTAGTACTGCTTGCCGACGTTAAGGGTCAGGGAAAAAAGAACCAGGTGATCGACGTTTCGGACGGATACGCCCGCAATTTTCTTCTGCCGCGCAAGCTGGCGGCCATTGCCGATGCCAAGGTGATGAGTGAGCTGAAGTCCAAGGAGGAGGCCACGGCCTTCCGCGCTGCGGAGGAGAAGAAGGCGGCCCTCGCCGTTGCCGAGCGCCTTGCCTCCCTTACGGTCAAGATCAAGTCCTCCGCGGGAGCGGACGGCCGCCTTTACGGTGCCGTCACGGCCAAGGACGTGGCCGAGGTGCTGGCCCGCGATTTCGGTATCACGGTGGACAAGCGCAAGATCACGATGAGCGAGCAGATCCGTACCTTCGGCGTGTTCCCTGTGGAGGTCCGCCTTTACAGTGACGTTGTCGGTAAGTTTTCTGTGGTAGTTCACGCATAACGGAGAGCTTTATGAACGAAGAGTTGGGAAGGCGCCTTCCCGTATCGATCGAGTCCGAGCAGGCCGTCCTCGGCAGCATTCTGATCCGCCCCGACAGCTTTGAGGAGATCGCGGGGCTTCTGGATTCCGAGGATTTCAGTCTTGACGAGCATAAAAAGATCTACGCCACCATGCGCTCGATGTTCCTATCCAGCCGCAACATTGACACGGTGACGCTGGTCAATACCCTCGTTCAGGACGGCGTGTACTCCGAGTCGGGTGGCGTCGAATACATCAAGACCCTGTCCTTTAGCGTGCCAACAGCGGCCAACGTGCGCGATTACGCGCGTGCCGTCAAGGATAAGGCCATGCTCCGCCGCCTGATCTTAGCGTGCGACGGCATTGAGGAGACCGCGTACGGAGAGCAGGGCACCGCCGAGCAGATCATTGATAACGCTGAGCAGACGATCTTTGAGATCGCGGAGAAGCGTAGCTCCAAGGAGCTGCGCCACATCCGTGACGTTGCGCAAACGGTGTACCAGGACCTGACCGAGCTTTCGGAAAATCCGAACGAGGTCCGCGGTGTGCAAACGGGATATTCGGGCATTGACCGGGTTCTGGTCCAGCTGGGCTACGGCGACTTTATCATCGTTGGTGCCCGCCCCGGTATGGGTAAAACGAGCTTTGCGCT
>JAFQWT010000189.1 GCA_017407375.1 Clostridia bacterium | reverse complement strand
GGATGCTGTCCACCGTGGCGGTCACGTCCCGCAGGGCGTACAGCTTCTTGTCGGCAGGGGCAAGGCAGCCGCTCTGCCCGACAACGGCAAGGCGTGTCGCCTTGACGGTGCTGAGGAACTCCTCGGGCGTGAGCGAGGTGCGGTACCCCGCGATCGACTCCAATTTATCCACCGTGCCGCCCGTCTGCCCGAGCCCACGGCCCGACATCTTGGCCACGGTACAGCCCGCGGCCGCCGCTAAGGGCGCCACAATGAGCGTGGTCTTGTCACCGACACCGCCCGTTGAATGCTTGTCGGCGGTGCAAGGCCCCAGGGCGGAAAGGTCAATGACGTCACCCGAGAGCATCATCGCCCCCGCCAGGTCGGCGGCCTCACGGTCGGACATGCCGCAGAGGCAAATGGCCATCAGGAGCGCCGAGGCCTGATAATCGGGGATCGTCCCCTCGGTATAGCCGCGGATGAAGACGTCGATCTCCTCACGGGTGAGGGCGAGGCCCGCCTTCTTTTTTTCAATAATATCAAGGACCGTCACGGCTCACTCCTTGACGGTGAGGGCGGTCTCCAGCGCCAGCGTCATCATATCGGTGAAGCTGGTCTCGCGCTCGGCCGCGGTCGTTTCCTCCTCCGTCAGGAGGTGGTTGGAGACCGTGCAGATGGCCAGCGCCTGCTTGCCCGTCCGTGCCGCGTTCATATAGAGGGCGGCCGCCTCCATCTCCACACCCAGCACGCCCATCTTGCGCCAGGCCTCGTTGTCGGCGGGAGAGTCCCCGTAAAAAACGTCGGTCGAGAGGAGGTTGCCCACGTGGTAGCGCATCCCCCGCTCCTCGGCGATCCTCGCGGCGGCCGAAAGGAGGGGATAGGAGGCCAGGGGAGCAAAGCTGCCGGGCAGGTGGTATTGCGAGGCAAAGGCCGAGTCGGTCGAGGCGCCCATGCCGAGCAGAAGGTCACGCACGCGCACCGCAGGGCTCATGCCGCCCACCGTGCCGATGCGCAAAATGGCCTCCACGCCGAAGAAGGAGAAGAGCTCGTAGCTGTAAATGCCCATGGACGGCATGCCCATGCCGCTGGCCATGACCGACACGCGGCGCCCGCGGTAGGTGCCCGTGTAGCCCTGCACGCCGCGCAGATCGTTGAAAAGCACGGCGCCCTCAAGAAAATTCTCGGCAATAAAGCGGGAGCGCTTCGGGTCGCCGGGCATCAGGACGACCTTGGCGATCTCCTCGGGGCGTGCCCCGATGTGAGCGGTGGGGGTGTTAGACACGGTAGGTGCCCTCCTTTTCCATTTCCTTTACGATGCGCACGATGCGGCTGGTGCCAAGGCGGTCCGCCCCCAGCGCGAGGAAGCGCTCGGCATCCTCAAGCGACGAGATGCCGCCCGCCGCCTTAATGAGAAGCCCGTGGGGGCGGTGCTTCGCTAAGAGCGCCACGTCCTCGGGGGTGGCGCCGCCGCCCGCAAAGCCCGTGGAGGTCTTGATGTATTCCGCCCCTCCCTCGGCCACAAGACGGCACATCACCGCCTTTTCCTCGTCGGTGAGCAGGCAGGTCTCGATGATGACCTTAAGGAGCCGCCCCTCGCACGCCGCCTTCACCGCGGCGACTTCGGCGCGCACGTCGTCGTAGCGCCCCTCGCGCAGGGCGCCGACGTTGATCACCATGTCGATCTCGTCCGCCCCCGCCCTCACGGCATCGTTGGCCTCAAAGCACTTGGCGGCTGTGCGCATATACCCGTTCGGAAAGCCGATGACGGTGCAAAGCGTCAGCCGCCCCTCGGTGTGGGCGCGCGCCACCTCCAGAAAGGAGGGCGGAATGCAGACCGAGGCGCAGCGGTAGGAAAGACCCTCGTCGCAAAGAGCAAGGATCTCGTCCCTTGTCGCGTCCTGGCGGAGCAGGGTGTGATCCACGCGGGAAAGAATGGCTTGTACGTCCATGGGAAACCTCCTGGCGGGATATCCGCCGTTATTTTTCGGCGCATCGGTGAAAGGCCCTTGCCAAACACCGCCTCATCTGCTATACTGTGTAGGGAGGTGCGCTTTTATGAACATTGTGTATCGGGACGATGCGATCGTCGTTGCGGAAAAGCCGCGCGGCGTGCTCTCCGAGGGCTCGGACCCCCGGGGGATGCCCGCCCTTCTTGGCGCCGTGCTGGGCGCTCCCGTCCTTACCGTGCACCGCCTTGACCGTGAAACGGCAGGCCTTATGGTCTTTGCCCGTGACGGGAAAACGGCGGGGCTCCTCTCCGCCGCCATGCAGGCAGGGCACTTTCTGAAGGAATACGCCGCCGTGGTCCACGGCGTGCCCGACCCGCCCGCGGGGGAGATGTGCGACCTCCTCTTCCGCGATGCCAAAAGGGGGAAATCCTTTATCGTTGACCGCCCCCGCCACGGCGTCCGCGAGGCGCGCCTTACCTACCGCACCGAGGCCACGGCCAAGGGCGCGGACGGCGCCCCACTCTCCCTGGTCTCGGTCCGCCTCGGTACGGGGCGCACCCACCAGATCCGCGTGCAGTTCTCGGGGCGCGGCATGCCCCTCTATGGCGACGGCCGCTACGGCGGGCGTGAGCGGGCACCCCTTGGCCTTTTTGCAAGGCGCCTCGCCTTCCCGCATCCCGGGGACGGGCGGGAGCTGTCCTTTTTCCTCCCCCTGCCGCACGAGGAGGCCTATGCCTACTTCCAAAACGAATAAGACGAAAGCCGCCTTAGCGGCTTTTTTCTTTTTCTATTATAAACGATAGCCGCCGCCCTGTCAAGGGGCGCCCCCGCCGGCGGGTGAGAAGGGAGACGAACGCCGTCGTCTGCCGGCGGACATATTCGGTTCACGGCGCGGTCATAAGCGCAAAGCGTGTAGAAGCACCGCCACCTTCTGTCGGAGAAAGGGGGAGAAAAACATAAAAAACACGCACATTCCCTCAGAAAACGCGTAAAAAGAAAAGAAAACTTTGCAAAACGTGAGGGAGGGAAGGGCGCGGAGGGCCTTGCCCGCGGCGGAGTGAAAAAAAGTTTTTTCGGTTACCGCTTTACAATTCGCTTAAAATATGGTATAGTATATAGAGTTATCGTATTACGCGCCGGCGCTATGCGCGCGCGGCGTGCCGCCCCCCTCTCAGAAAGGAGACGCCCCATGAAGTGCCCCGTGTGCGGAGCGCCCGACAGCCGCGTGCTGGACAGCCGCCCCGTGGAAGAAAACAACAGCATCCGCCGCCGCCGTGAGTGTACGGTCTGCGGTAAGCGATTTACGACCTATGAGGTGGTGGACACCGTCCCCCTGACCGTCATCAAAAAGGACGGCTCACGGGAGATCTTTGACCGCCACAAGCTGGAGACAGGTCTCCTGAAGGCCTGTGAGAAGCGTCCTGTGAACGCCTCGGCCATTGCCACCGCCGTGGAGGGGGAGCTTGCCTCCCGCATCACGGGGGAGATCACCACCCGTGAGATCGGGGAGGTGGTCATGGAGCATCTGCGTGCCGTCGATGCCGTGGCTTACGTCCGCTTTGCCTCGGTGTACCGTGAGTTCAAGGACGTGACCACCTTCCTTGACGAGCTGGCGAGCGTGATCGCCGAGAAGAAATCCGAGAAGAAAAAAGGAGGAACGCCATGATCAGAAGCATGACGGGCTTCGGCCGTGCGAGGGCCGAGGGGCAGGACTGTGATGTCACAGTTGAGATCCGCGCCGTCAACAGCCGCTATTTCGACTGCACCGTGAAGGCGCCGCGCGCCCTCTCGGTCCTTGAGGAGCGCATTAAGGCCTACCTGCAAAAGAACGTGACAACGCGCGGAAAGGTCGACGTTTACATCACGGTGGACCGCCACGATGCGGGGGACCTGTCGGTAAGCGTGGACACCGCCCTGGCGCGGGGATATTATGAGGCGCTCTGCCGCCTGCGTGACGAGCTGGGCCTGCCCGACGACATCACCACCATGCGCGTCGCCGAGAACCGCGACCTCTTTACCTACACCCGTGCCGAGGAGGATGCCGAGGCCGCGTGGGAGCGTCTTTTCCCCGTCCTGCGTGAGGCGGGCGAGGGCTTCCTTGCCGCCCGCACCGCGGAGGGGGCGCGTACCGAGGCCGATATGCGGGAAAAGCTCTCACGTGTTGCCGCCGCGGCCGATGAGGTCGAGGCGCTTTCGGTGGCGGATAAGGCCGCCTACCGTGACCGCCTCGAGGCCCGCCTCCGCCAGCTGACGGGCGAGCTTGATCTTACCGTGGACGAGGGGCGCCTGCTTACCGAGGTCGCGATCTTTGCCGACCGCATCGCGATCGACGAGGAGCTTTCGCGCCTCCGTAGCCACTTCGTCGCCTTTTCCGAGATCGCGGCCGCGCCCGAGCCGTCGGGACGGCGCCTGGATTTTCTGATGCAGGAGCTGAACCGTGAGACCAACACCATCGGCAGTAAGGCCCAAAACGCCGAGGTCGCGCATCTTGTCGTCGCCATGAAGGGCGAGCTTGAGAAGATCCGCGAGCAGGTGCAGAACGTGGAGTGATGCCATGAGCTTTATCGACATTGGCCTTGGCAACCTCGCCCAGGTCTCCCGCATCGTGACCGTGGCCTCCCCCGATACCGCCCCCATTAAGCGCCTTGTCCAGGATGCGAAGGACGAGGGCCGCGCCATTGACGTCAGCTGCGGACAGAAGACCCGCTCGGTCCTTGTGACCGACTGCGGCCTTGTGCTCCTCTCCGCGCTCGAGACCGAGGAGATCCTTGCCCGCCTTAAGAACGGCGAGGACTAATACGCTTACAGCTTGCAAAAATAATTTCACGAGAAGGAAGAAAATATCATGATCAAACCCTCTATCGCAGAACTCACCAAGGGCAACTTCAACCGCTACGAGCTTGTCATCGGCGCCGCCAAGTGCGCCCGCCGCGTGACCGATGAGTACGTGGAGCAGCGCGCCCGCGCCGACCGCATGATCGCCAACCGCGAGACCGAGAAGTCGCTCGCCTCGCTCATTGACGGCGAGTACCGTGACCAGAAGGCGGTCAAGATCGCCATCACCCGCCTTGCCGAGGGCCGCTACCGGATGTACCGCCCCGGTGAGCTGACCGAGGCCGAGGCCCCCGAGACCGCCGAGGAAGAGTAAGCGGAGCGCCCCGGTGACGGTCGTCGGTGTCTATCTTATCGGCGTACCGTATGCCGTCGATAAGCGATACGATTATCTCTTTCCACCCCGCCTTGGGCGGGCCTATCGCGGTGCCATCGTCACCGTCCCCTTTGGGCGCGGTGACCGCCACCGCCCTGCCGTCGTTGCCTTCCTTGAGGAGGGCACGGGCGAGGGGCTGAAGGAGGTCCTTTCGGTGGAGGCCGAGCGCTTTGCCATGACCGAGGAGATGATGGCGCTCTCGCAATTTTTGCGGGATCACACCCTTTCCTCCTTTGGCGATGCCGTTCGCGCGCTCCTGCCTGCCGCCTTGCTTTCGGGCAACGCCGCCGCAAGGATCGCCACCGCCGCCTCCTACCGCGCCGCCGACCCCGCCGCCCTTTCGGCACTCCTTTCCGCCAAGGGGCGCGAGGGGGTCCGCAGCCCCGTCCACCGCAAGGTCCTGGAGGCGCTCCTTTCGGCCCCCCGCCTCTCATCGGAGGAGGCCTCCGCCCTTGGCGCCTCATCGGCGCAGCTTTTGGCCATGTGCCGCCACGGCTGGCTTGTGCGTGAGGAGAGCGAGGTCTATCGCTCGCCCTACGTCGCCATGGCCGAGAGGGATACCGCCCCCATCGCCCTTTCCCGCGCCCAGGAAAAGGCCTACGCGCAGCTCCTTGCGCTCTATGAGCGCCGCCGCCCCGAGGCCGCCCTCCTGTTCGGCGTGACGGGGAGCGGAAAAACGCGCGTGATGATGAAGCTGATGGACCGCACGATCGCCGAGGGGCGCGGGGTCATCCTTATGGTCCCCGAGATCGCCCTCACCCCGCAGACCGTCGGCATCTTCTGCCGCCGCTACGGGGAGCGCGTGGCGGTCATCCATTCCTCGCTCTCCCAGGGCGAGCGCTTTGATGCCTGGCGCCGCATCCGTGAGGGGAGGGTCGACCTTGTCATCGGCACGCGGAGCGCCGTGTTTGCCCCCCTGCCCGAGATCGGGCTCATCCTCATTGACGAGGAGCACGAGCACACCTACAAGTCGGACGCCGACCCCAAGTACCACACGCGGGACGTGGCCGCCCACCGCGCCGCCCGCCACAACGCCTTAGTCGTTATGGCCTCGGCCACCCCCTCGCTTGAGAGCTACTATAAGGCCGAGCGCGGGATCTACACCTTAGTGCCGCTCCTTGAGCGCTTTGGCAAGTGCTCTCTCCCCACTGCGGAGATCGTTGACCTGCGGGCCGAGCTGCGCCGCGGCAACACCACCCCCATCAGCGCCCGCCTTGCCGAGCATATGGCCGACACCCTGGAGGCGGGGGAGCAGGCGATCCTGTTCCTGAACCGCCGCGGCTACCACTCGGTGCTGCATTGCCGTGGCTGCGGGTACGTCTTCAGCTGTCCCAACTGCTCGGTCTCGCTCACCCATCACGAGGGGCGCGGCGGGGCCTACCTGATGTGCCACACCTGCGGTCACCGTGAGCCGGTCGTGCGCCGCTGCCCCGAGTGCGGGGACGAGCGCATCTCCTTCCTCGGTGCCGGCACGCAAAAGGCCGAGGGCGCCCTTGCCGCCGCCTTTCCCGACATGCGCGTGATGCGCATGGATGCCGACACCACCGCCACCAAGGCGGCCTACGACACGATGCTGGATGCCTTCCGCCGTGGCGAGGCCGACGTCCTGCTCGGCACGCAAATGGTCACGAAGGGGCACGATTTCCCACGCGTTACGCTTTCGGGCGTATTGTCGGCGGACATCTCGCTCCACGTGCCTGACTTCCGCGCCGCCGAGCGCACCTTCTCGCTCCTGACGCAGGTCATTGGCCGTGCGGGGCGCGGGGAGATCGCGGGGCATGCCGTCATTCAGACCTTCACCCCCGATAACGAGATCATTGCCCTGGCCTGCCGCCAGGATTACGAGGGCTTTTACCGCCGCGAGATCGCCCTGCGGCGCGAGCTGACCTTTCCCCCCTTCTGCCACATCGCGGAGATGACCCTGACGGGGGAGCGGGAGGAGGCCGTCACCGCCGCCGCCGACCGCCTAGCGCAAGAGGCCGCCGCCCTTGCCGAAAAAACGTTGGGCGGTCAGCCGCTGCTCATCTTCGGTCCCTTTCCCGCCCGCACCTTCAAGGCGGAGGGGAAATTTCGTATGCGGCTCATTTTCAAATGTAAACTAAACTCTACAACGCGGGCCTATTTCGGCGCACTGATGCGTGAATACGCGCCGCGCGGTGGGGTAACACTGTCGGTGGATCTTGACCCCGGCGACGTATAGGAGGACTTATGGCTGTTTTGAATATTGTAAAGGAGGGCGACCCGATCCTTCGGAAAACGAGCCGCCCTGTGGAGGAGATCACCCCCCGCATCCTCACCCTGCTTGACGACATGGTGGAGACCATGCACGCCGCCAAGGGCTGCGGCCTTGCCGCCGTTCAGGTAGGCGTTTTGCGCCGCGTTGTCGTCATTGAGGACGAGGACGGGACGCTCTATGAGCTGATCAACCCCCGCATCGTGGCCCGTGCCGGCACGCAGGAGGAGAGTGAGGGCTGCCTTTCGATCCCCGGCGTTTACGGCATCACCCGCCGCCCGCGGGCGGTGACGGTGCGCGCCCTTGACCGCCACGGAAACGAGGTGGAGTATACGGGCAAGGGGCTCCTCGCCCGTGCCTTCTGCCACGAGCTCGATCATCTGGACGGCACGCTTTTCATTGATAAGATGCTCCGCCGCCTGGGGCGGGACGAGGTCGAGGTCGACGAATGAGAGTGCTTTTTATGGGCACGCCCGACATCGCCGCCGCCTGCCTTTCCTCGCTTGCCGCCTCGCACCATACCGTGGCGGCCGTTGTCTGCCAGCCCGATAAGCCGAAGGGCCGCCGTTACGTTCTGACGCCGCCGCCCGTCAAGCTCCGGGCCGAGGAGCTGGGCATCCCCGTGCATCAGCCCGAGACCCTGCGTGACGGGGCGCTTCTCCCTCTCCTTGACGAGGTAAAGCCCGACGCCGTGGTGGTGGTGGCGTACGGCAAGATCCTGCCGCGCTACCTGCTTGACCACCCGCGCTACGGGTGCCTCAACCTCCACGTCTCGCTCCTGCCGCGCTACCGTGGCGCCGCCCCCATGCAGCGCGCCATTATGGCGGGTGAGCGGGAGACCGGCGTGACCGTCATGTACATGGCCGAGGGCCTCGACACGGGTGACATTCTCTCCACCGAGCGCTTTCCGATCGGCCCCCGGGACGATTTCGGTACGGTGCACGACCGTTCCGCCGCGCTCGGCGGTCCCGCCCTTATTGCGGCGCTGGACGCGCTGGAGGCGGGCACCGCGCCTCGCATCCCCCAGCCCGAGGAGGGCGCCTCCTACGCCGAAAAGATCACAAGGGAGGATACTGTGATAGACTTTTCACAGCCGAGTGCGCACCTCCTTGCCAAGATTCGCGGCCTTTCGCCGATCCCCCTGGCCGCCACGCATACCGAGGACGGCGCGGGCCTTAAGATCGTGCGCGCCGCCGCCGGAGAGGGGGCTGACGCTTACGGCGTGTATCCCGCCCCCCAGCCCACCGCCGCCGCTCCCGGCACCGTCCTTGCCCTTTCCGACCGTGGGGAGGGCGCCATCACGGTGGCCACGGGGGACGGCACCCTTGTCCTTCTCCGCGTAAAGCCCGAGGGGCGCGGGGAGCAGAGCGCCGCTGAGCTTATCCGCGGCCGCAAGATCCGCCTTGGCGAGGTCCTCGGAAAGCGCTGAGGCGCCGTACCCCGCAGGGGGCCGTATCGCCTTCGGCCCCCTTCACCGAAAAAAACCATAGAAGGAGAAAAACCTATGTTTTTTGACATCTATTATCTCATCATCGTCCTGCCCTTCGTCCTCTTGGCACTCTACGCCTCGTATATGGTGAAGTCGACCTACGCCAAATACGAGCGTATGGATATCTCCAACGGCATCAGCGGTGCCGAGGCGGCGCGCATGGTCCTCGACTCCCACGGCCTTACTCACGTCCGCATCGAGACGGTCGAGGGAAATCTTACCGACCATTACGACCCCCGCACCGATACCGTCTATCTCTCGGGCGCCGTTTACAGCGGCCGTAACGCCGCCGCCTGCGGCGTTGCCGCGCACGAGGCGGGCCACGCCGTTCAGCACGCCGAGGAATACGCCCCTGCGCGCCTGCGCATGGCGCTGGTGCCTGTCACCAACGTCGGCTCCTCGGTCGGGATGTGGCTCATTCTTCTCGGTGTTGTCCTCATCTTCCTTGCCGACTTCTTCGTTTACGTGGCCTATGCGGGCGTTCTTCTCTTTTCGCTGACCGCCCTTTTCCAGCTGGTCACCCTCCCTGTGGAGTTCAACGCCTCGCGCCGTGCGATGGCGGCCCTTTCCTCCTCGGGAATGTTCAACCCCGCTGAGGAGCGCGGCGCCCGCCGCGTGCTGACCGCCGCCGCCATGACCTACGTGGCCGCCCTCGCCGTCTCGCTCGCGCAGATCCTCCGCCTCCTTCTCATCATCGGCAATGCCGCAGGCCGTCGGCGTGACTGACACGGCCCGCCGCGGCGCCCTCTCGCTCCTTCTCCGCTGGGAGTCCCGGGAGGGCTACGCCAACCTCACGGCGGACGACGGGCGCCTTGCGGCCATGCCGCCGCGTGAGCGCGCCTTTATGACCGCCCTCTTTTACGGCACCGTGGAGCGCCGCCTGCGGCTGGACTACGCCATCGGCGTCCTGACCGCGCGCTCGCCCGAGGCACTCACCCCTCACACGCGCGCCGCCTTGCGCCTCGGTCTTTACCAGCTTCTCTATATGCCCTCGGTGCCGCCGCACGCCGCCGTCTCGGAGAGCGTGGCCCTCGGCCGGGACCGCGGGGAGCGCGCCCTTTTGAACGCCGCCCTGCGCGCCGCCGCCGACCGCGCGCCCACCTCGCTCCTTCCCGACGAGTCGCGCGACCCCCTCCGCTATCTCTCGGTGCGGGAGTCGGTGCCGCTTCCTACTGTCAAATATTTTGCGGGGCGCCTCGGAAGAGAGGCCCTTGTGCCCCTCCTTTCGGCCTTTAACACGCGCCCGCCCCTTTCGATGCGCGTCAACACCCTGAAGACTACGAGAGAGGCCCTCCTCTCCCGCCTACTTACCGGGGGCTACGCGGCCCGCCCCGACCCCCTTTCTCCCTTTGGCATTCTGCTTGACGGCACCGCCGCCGTGACCACCCTCCCCGGCTTTTCCGAGGGCGAGTTCTTCGTGCAGGACACCGCCTCCCAGCTCACAACGCTCCTGCTTGACCCTCACCCGCACGAGACGGTGCTCGACCTTTGCGCCTGCCCCGGCGGCAAGTCCTTTGGCGCCGCCATCGCCATGGGGGACACGGGGCGCGTGATCTCGCGGGATGCGCGCGCCGCCAAGCTCCCCCTCATCCGTGAGGGGGCCGCCCGCCTTGGCCTTTCCTCGCTCACCGTTGAGGAGCGCGATGCGACCCTCCCCGACCCCGCCCACGAAGGCACCGTGGACCGCATTATCTGTGACGTCCCCTGCTCGGGGCTTGGCGTCATCGCCAAAAAGCCCGACCTCCGCTATCGGCCGCTCTCGTCGGTCGGGGAGCTGTGCGCCCTCTCGGCGCGGATCCTGGCGGCGGCCGCCACGGCCCTTCGCCCCGGTGGCACGATGGTCTTTTCCACCTGCACCCTGACGGCGGAGGAGAACGAGGACACCGTCCGCGCCTTTCTTGCCGCCCACCCCGATGTTTTCGCCGAGGACTTTACCCTCGGGCCCCTCTCGTCAAAGGAGGGGATGCTCACCCTCTGGCCCCACCTTACGGGGACCGACGGATTTTTTATGGCTAAGCTCAGGAGAACCTAAGTATGTACGACCTTCTTTCCATGACGCCTTCGGAGCTTTCGGAGCTCATGCAGGCGTGGGGAGAGCCCGCCTTCCGTGCCAAGCAGATCTTTGGCCACGCGATGCAGGGCATCCCCCCCGCGGAGATGACCACCCTCCCGAAGGCGCTCCGCACCCGCCTTGCCGAGGAGTGCCTCTTTCCTCTGCCGAGCATTGAGCAAAAGCTCACCTCGGCCGTTGACGGCACGGTGAAATACCTCTTCCGCCTCCATGACGGCGAGTGCATTGAAAGCGTTCTCATGAAATACCGCCACGGCAACACCCTTTGCATCTCCTGCCAGGTCGGCTGCCGCATGGGCTGCCGCTTCTGCGCCTCCACCATTGGCGGTAAGGTGCGCGACCTCCTCCCCTCCGAAATGCTCGGCCAGGTGATCCTGGCCGCGCGTGACTCGGGCGAGCGGGTGGGCGGCATCGTCATGATGGGCATCGGAGAGCCGCTCGATAACTTCGATAACGTCGTGCGCTTTTTGCACCTTGTCAACCATAAGGACGGCGTGAACATCGGCTACCGCCACATCTCGCTCTCCACCTGCGGCCTTGCGGACGGCATCCGCCGCCTTGCCGAGGTCGATCTGCCCATCACGCTCTCGATCTCGCTCCACGCCCCGACCGATGAGGCAAGGGGGGAGATCATGCCCGTCAACCGCCGCTATCCCATTGCCGAGCTGATGGCGGCCTGCACCGAGTACTTTGCCAAAACCGGGCGACGCATCTCGTTTGAGTACGCCCTCATCGCCGGGAAGAACGATACCCCCGCGGAGGCCGAGCGTCTGGCCGCGCTCCTCCACTCCACCGTGGGGGCTGACGGGGCGCCCGTCCACGTCAACCTCATCCGTGTCAATGCCGTCAAGGAAACGGGCTTTCACGGCACCTCTGCGCGGGATGCCGCCGCCTTTGCCGAGCGCCTCTCGCGCCTCGGGATCAACGCCACCGTGCGCCGCCGCCTTGGCAGTGACGTCAACGCCGCCTGCGGCCAGCTCCGCCGCGCCCACGCGGGGAAGGAGGCCTGATGCAGTACTTCGCCAACAGTGACCGCGGCCTTGTGCGTCCGCGCAACCAGGACCGCTATCTCACCCTGCCGCTCCCCGGCGGGGCGCTCCTTGCCGCCGTCTTTGACGGGATGGGCGGCCATGCCGACGGTGACCTCGCCGCTGAGACCGCCCGCGATGCCTTTTCGACGGTGTTCTCGGCCGTCACGGCCCCCCTCACGCCCGAGGCGGGCGCCGACCTTCTCACGGCCGCCACCCGCGAGGCCGACCGCGCGATCCTTGCCCTTACCGCGGCAGGGGACGGCGGGGTGGGGATGGGCACCACCGTCACCTCACTTTTGCTTCTTCCCACGGTTGCCCTCACGCTGAACGTGGGGGACAGCCGCATCTACCGCTACCGCCTTGGCGAGCTTTGCCGCCTCACACGGGATGACTCCTACGTGCAGGAGCTCATCGACCGCGGCCTGCTCCTGCCCGAGGAGGCCCCCCTCCACCCGCGCCGCAACGTCATCACCCGCGCCCTCGGCTCGCTCGGGGAGGCCCCCCTCACGGTCGGCCGCCTTGACGTCCTTCGCGGGGATACCTATCTTCTGTGCTCCGACGGCCTCTACGGCATGACGGGGGAGCCCTTTCTCTCCCGCATCCTTTCCCAGCAGCTGGGGACGGCCGCCACCGTCGGATACCTCATTGCCGCCGCCAACGAAAAGGGCGGCACCGATAACATCACTGCCGCCCTTGTGCGGGTATGAAAGGAAAGGAGAACGCTATGTCGCAAAGCCGTTATCAGCCCGGCACCACCATTGCGGGGCATTATACCGTCACGGGTCTTCTCGGCAGCGGCGGCTCCGCGGGGGTCTATCGCGCCCGTGATACCCTCCTCAACCGTACGGTGGCCATCAAGGTCATCGGCGCCACCGCGGGCGGTGTGCGCAACTTCATGACCGAGGCACGCGCCGCCGCCGTCCTTTCTCACCCCAACATCGTCGGGGTTTACGACGTTCTCGACCTGGCGGGCGAGAAGTACGTCGTTATGGAGTACGTGTGCGGCATCACCCTCCGTGAGTACATCGACCACCACGGCCATCTCTCGGTCAAGGAGAGCGTCAACTGCGCCCACCAGGTGCTTCACGCCCTGCACGCGGCGCACAGCCGCGGGATCGTCCACCGTGACATCAAGCCCGGCAACATCCTCACCACCACCGAGGGGCGCATCAAGGTCACCGACTTTGGCATTGCCCGCCTTGCCGACCGTGACGCTTTTTTGCTGCCTGACCGCACCATGGGCACCGTGCATTACGTCAGTCCCGAGCAGGCGGGCGGCGGCGCCGTGGACGAGCGGAGCGACCTCTACTCGCTCGGCGTTGTCCTTTACGAGATGCTGACGGGGCGCCGCCCCTTCGTTGCGGAGCGCCCGGCTGACGTGGCCATGATGCACGTCACCACCCGTCCCGAGCCCCCCTCCTATCGCAATCCGCAGATCCCCCTGGCGCTCGAAAAGATCGTCCTTTGCGCCCTGGAGAAGGACCCCGCCGAGCGCTTTGACAGCGCCGCCGAGATGATCCGTATGCTGGAGCGCCTGCCCGACGAGGTCCTTTCGGGCCGCGTCAAGCCCCTGCGCGAGGAGGCCGATGCCTACCGCCGCGTGGCCGAGCGCTTTGACGAGCGCACAGCCCCCCTGCCGAAGTACATTCAAAACCGCCGCCACCTCCCAAGGAGCGAGGCGCCCCGCGGCGAGGTCGAGCTTGTGGACGACGAGGTAACGCCCAAGGCCCCGTCCGCGGCACCCCTCTCCACGCCGGTGACCCCGCCCGCACCGCCGTCAAGGGAGGTCCCCCCGCCCCCGCCGATGCCCGAAAAGCGCGGCAACCTCCTCGATGCCTTTACGGCCGAGGATACCGTGGACATCATGCTCTCCCCCTATAAGGAGGAGCGCGTTACCCCACCCCCAAGTGAGGGGCCGATCACCGAGCCCGTGCTCTTCCACCGCCCCCACACGCCCGAGCCGCCCGCGCCCGAGGAGGCGCCCGCCGCCCCTGCCGAGGAGGAGACCCCTGCCGAGGCAGCCCCCGCTCCTTCTGAGGGCGGCCGCCTGCGCCGCCGCCTCCGCTCCCTGCTTTCGGAGGAGACCGGTCTTTTGCGCGCCGTGGCGCTTGTCGGCGCTCTCATTCTGACCGTCATTCTCGTGGCGGGCATCGTTGGCGGTCTCCTTTCCGACCCGCCCGAGGACGGGGACAGCACGGAGGTAGTGCTCCCCCTTTCTGAAACGGAGGGGCCCTATGCTCTCTGAGGGACGTGTCATGCGCGGCGTTGGCGGCCTTTACGAGGTCATGCTGACCGGGGAGGAGTCCCCCCGCCGCATCACCTGCCGCGGCCGCGGCGCCCTGCGCCGTGACGATAAGCTCCTGGTGGGCGACCTCTGCCTTGTGCGCGAGGAGGGAGGGGAAGCGGTCATTGAGCGCATCCTTCCGCGCCGTACCGCGCTCGTGCGTCCGCCGCTCTCCAACCTTGACGAGCTTTTCATCGTTACCGCGGCCAGCCACCCCGCCCCCTCGCTTGAAACGTTAGACAAGCTGACGGCCATTGCCGTGCATAACGGCATCACCCCCACCCTCATCGTCACTAAGGCCGATATCGATGACGGCGCCGCCGAGGCGCTGGCCGCCCTCTACCGCACGGCGGGCTTTACCGTCTTTGTCCTCTCGCCCGACCGCTCGGCCGAGGACCTTGGCCGTTACGTTGCCACCCACGTGGCAAACGGGCGCTGTGCCGCCTTTGCGGGTGCCAGCGGCGTGGGAAAATCCACGCTTCTCAACCGCCTTTTCCCCTCGCTCTCGCTCGTGACGGGCGCCATCAGCCAAAAGATCGCGCGCGGGCGGCACACCACGCGGAGCGTTGAGCTCTTCCTGACGCCCGAGGGCGGCCTTCTGGCCGATACCCCCGGCTTCAGTATGCTGGACTTTGTGCGCTTTGACTTCTTCTCACTCTCCGACCTTCCCGCCACGTTTCCCGACTTCACGCCCGAGCTTTCGGCCTGCCGCTATGCCGACTGCACCCACACGGGGGAGGTGGAGTGCGGCGTGGCCGTGGCCGTGCGCGAGGGGCGCATCGCCCCCTCCCGCCACGAGAGCTACCGTGCGCTATATAAAATACTGAAGGAAAAGGAAAACAGGTATTAAAAAACGCCCTTTCGGGCGTTTTTTATTTATGCATCCCCCGTCGCACACGGCGAAGGAGGCGGGCAAGGAGGGCGTAGGCGCGGAAGCGGCGGCTGTCCGCGCTCAGGGCGCGCTTCCCTCGATAGACGGCGACGGCGCGGGCAAGGATCGCCTCCCGCGGGAGCGGCCCCTCGGGCAGGGACCGGGCGTCCCCGCAAAGCAGGACCCCCTCCTCACTCACGGCAATGGCGCGGTGGAGGAGAAAGGCGCCGTCCTCTGTGCGGGCCAGGAGAATGTCCCCCACGCAAGGGTCGCCGAGCGGTGCCAACAGCACCGAGTCGCGTCCCTCACGGAGGAGGGGGCGCATCGAGCGGCCGCTCGGCCAAAGGCGGAAGACCCCGCCCGCCGCAAAGGCCGCCTGCATCAGGGGCAGGAGCGCCTCGGTCGGTCGGCTCTCAGTCAAGGAGCTTCGCCTCCCCCAGCGCCGCCACAAAGGCGGCAACGTCACGCTCGGCCACCTCTTTTGTGACCTCGTATTTCTCCATCAGCGCCGCGACCAGCGCCTCGGTGTCCGTCTCGGTCTCCAAAAGGGCAAACAGCGTGGCGGCGGTGGGGTTCAGCTTGACCATCGAGCCAACACCGGCGGCCTCGGCCGTCACGGCCACGGCGTAGGTGTCACCACCCACGGTCTCAAGAACAAAGCCCGATCTGCGTTTCATAGGGAAGACTCCTTTTCAAAAATCGTTCGGTAGCAAAGCGCGGCGGCCGAGGGCCGCGGCGTGCAGCGCGCGCGGTAGAGCCGCACCGAGGCGGCAAGGGAGGAGAGCAGGGGCAAAAGGAGGCGGAGGCCCGCCTCGTCCCGCGGCGGCAGGGTCGCCGCGTAAAGGAGGGGAAAGGCCTCGGCGGGAGACGTCGGCACGACCTCGTCATGCGCGCCGCGCTCCAGCAGCACGATCGCCGTGAGCGGCACGGCGGTGTTTCTTTGCCAGCCCTCCTTTCCGCAGAAGGGAGTGCCATAGCCGTAAAAGCGGCCATCCTCGCCACGGCGGATGAGGGGCTTGTCCCCATTCACGATCTCACAGCGCTCTCCCAAAAGCTCCTTCCAAAGCGCGGCATGGGTCGATTTGCCCACCCCGCTCGGCGCGGTGACGGCCACGCCGCACCCATCCACCGAGAGGCAGGCGGCGTGCAGGAAAAGGCCGCCGTACGCGGGAAGCGCGAGGGAGAGCTTGCGGTAGAGCGCCAGCGCCTCAAGGATCCCCAGGTCCGCGCCCGCGTTTTTCCCCGCATCCTCCGCGAGAAGCTCGGCCTCGGTGACCGAGAGGGTAAGGTCGGGGGCCCCGTCACACCGATAGTCCCGCACCAGGCGCTCGTAATACGGGTAGCGGGGGTCAGCGGCGACCGTAAGGCCCGCAAAGCGGCAGGTGATCATACGTCCTCCATTGCGAAAAGGCAGACCTTGCGGTCTGCCTTTGGCTATTACTTAATGACAGGATCGCTCCATTCCTTATCGATGGGGCTCTGGGTCACAGGGGCCGCCGTTGTCGAAGCGGGCTGCGTGCGGGGCGGGGTCTGCTCGGTCGTCGTGGCGGGGGGCAGGGTAACGGCAGGACCTGAGGGGCCGAGGTTACAGGAGACCATCGACAGAAGGAGCGAGGCGAGAACCACCACAAGAAGGGCAAGCATCAGAAATTTCGTTTTCATAGGTATCTCTCCCAATTGTTTGTTGGTACAGTATTTGACAGAAATATTATACCATTAGCTTGCTCGGTTTGTCAATACCTTTTTCCCCTGCGGAAAAACTATATCATTCTTATATAAAAAGGTAGGCAAAAAATTGTGGAATTTGCAAAAAGGCAGGCGCGAAAAAGGGCGCAAAAGCCCCAAAACACGGTTGACAAGCCGAAGAAAAAGGGGTATACTCAAAGGGAAAACGATAGAAAAGAGGATAACTATGGGAAGGATCCGTTGGCGCGGTGGCGCCCTGCTTTCTCCCGTCCCCGCGGCGCTCGTCACGTCGGGGTGTGGGGAGGAGGCCAACGTTATGACCGTGGCGTGGTGCGGCATCGCCTGCACCCAGCCCCCCGTGACCTACGTCTCGGTCCGCCCTGAGCGCCATTCCTACGGGCTCATCAAGGCGGGCGGCGAGTTTGTCATCCACCTGACGACCGAGGCGCTCTGCCGCGCCACCGACTATTGCGGCGTTTACACGGGCGCCAAGGTGGACAAATTTGAGAGGTGCGGCCTCACCAAGATCCCATCGACCGAGGTGGCGCCCCCCACCATTGAGGAGGCCCCGCTCGCGCTTGAGTGCCGCGTACGGGAGATCGTTCCCCTCGGCACACACGATATGTTCCTGGCCGATATCGTCGCTGTGACGGTGCGGGAGGAGCTGCTTGACGAGAGTGGCAAGCTCTGCCTTGAGCGCTGCGGCCTTACGGCCTACGCCCACGGCACCTATTACGCCCTCGGCCGTCGGCTCGGGAGCTTTGGCTATTCGGCCAAAAAGCCGAAGGGAAGGAGAAGACAGAAGTGATCCGCCGCTTTATTTCCTATTACCGTCCGCACCTCCGCCTCTTTCTCCTTGACCTTGCGGCCGCCCTCCTCTTTGCCGCCTGCAACCTCGTGTATCCCACCGTCTCGCGGACGATCCTCAACGACCTTATTCCCGCGCGTGAGCTTTCGCTCATCTTTGTTTTTGCCGCTGTCCTTGTGGGCATCTACCTTCTGAAAACGGGGCTCAATTACTTTATGAGCCGCTTTGGCCATTACGTCGGGGCGGAGATGCAGGCCGATATGCGCCGTGATCTCTTCCAGCACATGGAGCGCCTCCCCTGCTCCTTCTTTGACGACCACAAAACGGGCGACCTCATGTCGCGCATGACCAATGACCTCTTCAACGTGGCGGAGCTGGCGCACCACGGGCCCGAGGACCTTCTCATCTCGGTGCTTCAGCTTGTCGGCTCGTTTATCCTTATGGCGGTCATTGACGTGCGCCTTGCCCTCATTGCCTGCGCGCTCGTCCCCCTGATGGTGCTCTTTGCCGCCCTCAAGCGCAAAAAGATGAAGGCGGCCTTCAAAAAGAGCCGTGAGGAGATCGCCGAGATCAACGCGGGGCTTGAAAACAGCATTTCGGGCATCCGCGTCAGCAAGGCCTACACCTCGCAGGAGGTGGAGGAGGCGGGCTTTGCCGTTGCCAACCGCCGCTTTCTCGCCTCGCGCCGCGGCGCCTACGATGCCATGGCGGAGTACCACGCGGGCCTTGGCCTTTGCACCGATATGCTCAATATCGTGGTCCTCATTGCGGGGGCGCTCTTCGTCTTTTACGGCAAGATCGGCTACGGCGACCTTGTGGCCTTTCTCCTTTACGTCGGCATCTTCCTCCAGCCCATCACCAAGCTCGTCAGCTTTGTGGAGCAGCTGCAGGACGGCATGACGGGCTTTGGCCGCTTTGTCGAGATCATGGATACCCCCGTTGAGGAGGATGACGCGGGCGCCGAGGACGTCACCGATGTCCGCGGGGAGATCGAGCTTCTGGACGTCAGCTTCGGCTACGGAGAGGCCGAGGTGCTCTCGGGCGTCTCGGTGAGGATCGAGGCAGGGAAGACCCTGGCGCTTGTCGGTCCCTCGGGCGGCGGTAAGACCACCCTCTGCCACCTGCTCCCACGCTTTTATGACGTCGATTCGGGTAAAATTCTGCTCGACGGGCGCGATATCCGCACCATCACCCTCGCCTCGCTCCGCAGGAGCATCGGCATCGTGGCGCAGGACGTCTTTCTCTTTAACTCCACCATCGCCGAGAACATCCGTTACGGTAAGCCCGACGCCACGGAGGAGGAGGTCGTGAACGCCGCCCGCCTCGCGGGCATCGATGCGTACGTCTCCACCCTCCCGAAGGGCTACGATACCCCCGTCGGTGAGCGCGGCGTCAAGCTCTCGGGCGGGCAAAAGCAGCGCATTGCCATTGCCCGTGCCTTCTTAAAGGATCCCAAAATACTGATCCTTGACGAGGCTACCAGCGCCCTCGATAACGTCACCGAGGCCATGATCCAGAAAAGTCTTGCAAGACTTTCCGCAGGCCGCACCGTCATCGTGGTCGCGCACCGCCTTTCCACCGTCCGCCGTGCCGACGAGATCCTCTATATCGATCACGAGGGGATCCGTGAGCGCGGCACCCACGAGGAGCTGCTCCGTAAGGGCGGGCTCTACGCCTCGCTCTCCCAAGGACTTGAGGAATAAGAAAAAACGCCGTGCAACTGCGTGTTATCCTTAACGGAGAACACGCAATGAATTGCAACCTTGCGGTTGCATGAATCGAAAGCCGTGCTTTCATGAATTGCCTGTGGCATGAATTGTGCCTATCGGCACATTGGTTGCAATTCAATTCATGGAGGAGGC
>JAFQWT010000188.1 GCA_017407375.1 Clostridia bacterium | reverse complement strand
TGTGGATGTAAACAAGGTCGGCGTTTCCTTCAAATCGGCAAAGGGCGAGATCACCGTGTGTGTAAACGGCGCGGGCGTTCCGTTCTCCGAAGAAAGTGCAAAGGAAATCCTGCTTGAAAAGGAAATCGAAATCCTCGTCACCCTCGGCAGCGGCGATGTATCGGCAACCGCATGGGGCTGCGACCTCACTTACGACTACGTTAAGATCAACGGCGACTACCGCACCTGATCCACGGAGGATATGACAATGATGTACAACGAATTCACCAACGCGGAACGTGCGGAAGTCCTCACCGCCGCGCTGCCCTATATCAGACGCTATAACGGAAAAATCGTCGTCATCAAGTACGGCGGAAATGCCATGGTCAACGAAATGCTCAAGGAGCAGGTCATGGAAGATATTGTCCTTCTGTGGCTCATCGGCGTCAAGGTCGTGCTCGTCCACGGCGGCGGCCACGAGATCTCGGATCTGATGGCCCGCCTTGGTAAGGAGCCCGTCTTTGTGGACGGCCTGCGCGTGACCGACAAGGAGACGGTGGACATCGTCCAGATGGTGCTGGCGGGCAAGGTCAACAAGACCCTTGTCAACCTGCTGGAGAGCCGCGGCGGCAAGGCCATGGGCATCTCGGGCATTGACGGGCGCCTCATCGAGGCCGAGATGAAAAACGAAAAGCTCGGCTACGTCGGCAACATCAAAAAGATCCACATAAAGCCCGTCACCGACCTTCTTGAGAAGGGCTATATCCCCGTCGTTTCCACCGTCGGCTGCGATAGGGAGGGCAACACCTACAACATCAACGGCGATACCGCCGCCGCCTACATCGCGGGGGCCCTCGGCGCTGAGCGTCTCATCATGATGACCGACATCGCGGGGATCCTCCGCGATAAGGACGATCCCCGTACCCTCATTCCCGAGCTGACGGTCAGTGAGGCCGCCCACCTGCAGGGGGAGGGCGTCATCTCGGGCGGTATGATCCCCAAGGTCAACTGCTGTGTCGAGGCCATTGAGCGCGGTGTTGAAAACGTCATCATCATGGACGGCCGCATCCCGCACTCGATCCTGATGGAGATCCTCACCGATGAGGGCGCGGGCACTATGGTCAAGGGGGATAAGGCATGAGCTTCAAGTCGATCGACGACCGCTACGTCGCCGCTACCTATAAGCGCTTTCCCCTGGAGCTTGTGCGGGGCGAGGGCTCGCTCCTCTACGATGCCGCGGGCCGCCGCTATATCGACATGGGCTCGGGCATCGGCGTGACCGCCTTCGGCCATGCGGACGCCGCCTGGATATCCGCCGTCACCGCCCAGCTTTCGGCGGTGGCGCACACCTCCAACCTCTATTACACCGAGCCCTGCGCCCGCCTTGCCGAGGTGCTTTGCACCCGCACGGGTATGGCCCGCGTGTTCTTTGCCAACTCGGGTGCCGAGGCCAACGAGTGCGCCATCAAGGTCGCCCGCCGCCACGCCGCGGACGTCCGCGGCCTCGATAACGCCGTGATCGTGACCCTCAAAAACAGCTTCCACGGCCGCACGCTGACCACCCTCGCCGCCACGGGCCAGGACCATTTCCACAAGCTTTTCCAGCCCCTCACCCCCGGCTTTATTCACGCAGAGGCCGAGAATATCGAGGAAATGCAAAGAATACTTGACGAATACCCCGTGACCGCCGTGCTGCTGGAGTGCGTGCAGGGCGAGGGGGGCGTCAACGCCCTGTCGGGCGGGTACCTCACAGCGGTCGAGCGCGCGGTGCATGAGCGCGGCGCCCTCTTTATGATCGATGAGGTGCAAACCGGCAACGGCCGCACGGGGGAGCTGTATGCGTATCAGCATTACGGCCTGCATCCTGACGTCGTCACCACGGCCAAGGGCCTTGGCGGCGGCCTGCCGATCGGCGCTTGCCTGATGGCGGAGGGGGTTTCGGGCCTCCTCGGCTATGGCGACCACGGCTCGACCTTCGGCGGAAATCCCGTGGCTGCGGCGGGCGCCCTCTCGGTGCTCTCGCGCATTGACGATGCCCTCCTTGCCTCGGTCAGGGAAAAGAGCGCGCGCATCTTCTCGGCGCTTTCGGGTGCCAAGGGCATAAAGTCGGTCTCGGGCCTTGGCCTCATGATCGGCATTGAGACCGTCCGCCCCGCCGCGGAGGTGGTGGCTGACGGCATCGCCGCGGGCGTCCTTTGTCTCACGGCCAAAAACAAGGTGCGGCTCCTGCCCGCCCTCAACATTGACGATGCGGTGCTGGACGAGGCGATCGCCGCGATCCTTGCCGCCGCCGCGAAAGGAGTAGAAGCATGAACATGAAAGGGAAGAGCTTTTTAAAGCTCCTTGACCTTCAGAGCGAGGAGATCGCGGGGCTTCTTGACCTCGCCGCCGAGCTTAAGCAGAAGAAAAAAGCGGGGATCCCCCACCGCCTCTGCGAGGGCAAGTCGATCGCCCTCATCTTTGAAAAGACCTCCACGCGCACGCGCTGCGCCTTTGAGGTGGCCGCCGCCGACCTCGGTATGCACCCCACGTATCTCGACCCGCAGGGCTCGCAGATCGGCAAAAAGGAGAGCATTCCCGACACGGCCCGCGTCCTTGGGCGTATGTTTGACGCCATTGAGTACCGCGGCTTCGGCCAGGAGCTGGTCGAGGCGCTGGCCGCCTACGCGGGCGTGCCCGTCTACAACGGCCTCACGAACGAGTTCCACCCGACGCAGATCCTTGCCGACTTCCTCACGATCCGTGAGCATCTTGGCGACCTTCGCGGCAAAAAGCTCGTCTATATGGGAGACGCCCGCTACAACATGGGCAACTCTCTGATGGTCGGCTGCGCCAAAATGGGCATGCATTTTGTGGCCGCCGCGCCTGAAAAGTATTTCCCCGATGCCGCCCTGGTGACCGAGTGCCGCGCCATCGCCGAGACGACGGGCGCCACGATCACCCTCTGTGAGGATCCCATGGAGGCCACCCGCGGCGCCGACGTCATCTATACCGACGTCTGGGTCTCGATGGGTGAGCCCGACGCCGTCTGGGAGGAGCGCATCCGCGACCTCACCCCCTACCGCGTCACCGCCGAGCTGATGCAAAACGCCGGCAAGCAGTGCCGCTTTATGCACTGCCTCCCCGCCTTCCACGACCTCGGTACGACCGTCGGAAAAGAGATCCACAAGAAATTCGGCCTCACCTGCATGGAGGTGACCGACGAGGTCTTTGAAAGCGAGGCCTCGATCGTCTTTGACGAGGCGGAGAATCGCATGCATACCATCAAGGCGGTCATCGCCGCGACCCTCGCGGGATAATTTTGCGCCATACTTCGTTGCGCCTGCGATACTCGGCTTGACGTACGTGAGTACGCCCGCGCCTCCGTTTCTCGGTGCGCCTCGTCTGGCACAAAATTCTCTCCTCGCCGCGAAGCGCGCGCTGTCCCTGTGGGAGCGCGCGCGGGGATTTTCCTTATTTTTTTCTTTTGTCCATAAAAAAGACCGCGGGGCGGTCTTTTTTTGTTGCATTTTTCCCATTTTCGGGCGGTGTTTTTGGCAAAGTGCCGAAAAAGGAGGGCGTGCCTTGACACGCGGGGGCGTGTTTTGATAAAATTAAGGTAGATGTTTCTGAATTTCGAGCGCAAGCTCGTGGTAAGGCCGCCCTTCGGGCGGTCGGAAAGGTAGCTATGAAAAAGAGAATTTCGTTAGTTCTGATCTCACTGTTGCTTCTTTCGTCCTTCCTGCTCTCCTCCTGCGATCTGATGGTTGGCACGGGGAACGGCGGCGACACGACGCAGCCGGTGACCGCCCCCTCGGTGGTCTCGTGCCAGAAGGTATCGAGCGACGGGCTGGTGGACACCTGGCGCATCACCTTCTCGGACGATTCGGTGGCCGAGTTTACGGTGACCAACGGTGCCGCAGGCGCGGCAGGCGCCCAGGGCACGCCCGGTGCCGCAGGCGCGGCGGGCCACTCCCCGACCGTGACCTCGTGTGAGAAGATCACGACCACCGCCGAGGGGGACGTGTACCGCATCACCTTCTCGGATAACGTAACCGCCGACTTCACCGTGAGACGGGGGGAGAACGGAACGCCCCCGACCGTGACCGCCTGCCAGAGAGTGACGGGCACCGCCACGGAGGACGTGTACCGCATCTTCTTCTCGGACGGCGCCACCGCCGACTTCAAGGTGCAAAAGGGTAAGGACGGCAAGGCCCCCCTCTTCAAGCAGGAGAACGGTGAGCTCTTTGTGTCCTACGATGAAAGCGCCTGGACCTCGCTTGGCAACGTGCGCGGTGAGGCGGGCAGCTCCGTGACCGTTAGATCCTGCGAAAAGGTAGCGACTGCCGGTCTTGTCGACACCTGGCGCATCACCTTCTCGGACGGCTCCGCTGCCGATTTCTCGGTCACCAACGGTGCCGACGCGGGCGGCTCGGGCGATGAGGCCGAGGCAAGCCGCATCCAGCTCCTTGTCGGTGAGCTTGTCAAGACCTACGAGGTCCTCTCGTCCACCGTGTCCGACGGTGGCGACACCACCGTGGCAAAGAACGCCCACAGCGCCGTGATCATCACGGGCTGGGCAGGCCCCATGACCAAGGAGGTCATGTTTGGTGACAGCGACAAGGTCCTTGGCATCAACCTCAACCAGTTCGGCTTCTTTACGGGGGAGACGGGCTACAACCTCTCGGAGAACAAGATGGTCACGCTGGAGATCCAGATCCGCAAGCCGGGCACGGAGAATCCCACGTCGACCTACACCTCCACCCTTCACAAGTCCTACACCGCCACCGTCCTTACGAACGGCACCGACGATTACACGGTGAACGTTGAGATCCCGAAGAGCGACCTTGCCGACTTTGAGGACGATGAGGTCTTCATCTTCGGCTTGAACGTCATCGGTTCGGACGGCGTGCGCCTTTCGACCTCGGAAAACGCGAGCTACTTCTTTACCCCCACCCTCATGGATGGCAGCAGCCAGTACCGGTACACGGGCTACTACACGAAGGACACCGCGGGCGCCGGCCTTTCGGACTCCTCGCGCCTTTTCGCGCCGGATATGTCCTTCCTCCACGGCTACGAGGCCCGTGTGACCCTGCCTCCCGCCACCGCACCGAGCGTTGTCTCCTGCGATAAGGTGGCAACCGTGGGCATGCAGGACACCTGGCGCATCACCTTCTCGGACGGCTCCACGGCCGACTTCACCGTGACGAACGGTGCGGGCGGCGGCGGCGCGGAATGGGAGAGCATCGTCAACCGTGTCAACCTCCTCGCCGAGGCCCTTGTGAAGAAGGAGGTCGTCGGTAATTCCTCGGTCACCGACGGCGGCAAGACCACGATCCCCCTGGATAAGACCAACACCCTCATCAAGGGCTGGGGCGGTCCGATGACCAAGGAGATCATGTTCGGCGCGGCCGACAAGCTCATCGCTCTCAAGCTCAACCAGTTTGCCTTCTTTACTCAGCCCGCGGGCGCGATCCCCTCGGTCGGGGAGGAGATCACCCTCGAGATCGAGATCCGCAAGGCCACGGCTCCCAACGCCTCCTCGCTCTTCAAGAAGTACACCGCCACCCTCGTGACGAACGGCCGTGACGACTACCTGGTGGAGGTCGAGATCCCCGCCTCGGATTTTGCGAGCTTTGGTGAGGACCAGATCTTCATTCTCGGCTTAAACCCGGTGAGCGACAGCTTTGTCCGTCTCTCGCCCTCCTACAGCGATGCCTACGCCATTGAGGAGACGACCTATGACGTTGGCAGCGGCGCGCGCCCCTCCTACTGCATCTACTACACGGCCAACGTCAACCCGTCCCTCTCCACCGTGGGT
Source organism: Clostridia bacterium (assembly GCA_017407375.1). Taxonomy (GTDB): domain Bacteria; phylum Bacillota; class Clostridia; order Oscillospirales; family CAG-272; genus UBA1740. The sequence goes on along the minus strand of JAFQWT010000188.1, from coordinate 8,284 downwards.
GTCTATCCCGACATCACCTTTGTGACGGGCTACCGTGACGTGGTCAACGTCCCGACGGGCGGCACCGCCACCCCCGAGGAGGAAGAGGAAATGGATCTTTTGAAGCTTCCCGAGCAGTACGACCTTGTGGTCGGCGATACCTTTGAGCTGTTCTACAAGGGCATTACCTACTGCCTTGACAGTGACGTGTTTGCCTACGAGCTGTCCTATTCCGACAAGGTCTCCCGCGGCTCGAACTACAGCCGTAAGTACATCTGGAAGCCCGCCGCGGCCGACGTCGGTGTCCACACGCTGACCATCGCCGTGCGCGATAACCTTGGCAACGTGCTGGACGAGGAGACGGTCAAGATCAATGTCGTACCGAGACCCACCTCCCCCGATACCGAGAAGAACGTCCTCATCGTCGGTGACTCGCTGACGAGCGGCGGCCTTTGGGTGGGTGAGCTTTACCGCCGCCTTTGCGGCACGGGCGGCACCCCCGCGGGTGACGGCCTTACGAACATCAACTTCCTCGGCACGCGTGAGGTCTCGGGGACCGACGGCAAGGTGCGCTATGAGGGCTTTGGCGGCTGGGGCTTTAAGTCCTACACCACCGCCTACACGGGCAGAGAATACTTCCGCTACGTAACGATCGACCCCGCCACGGTCAATTACACCGACCTTGTCCAGCATTCCTGCTACACGGATGATCAGAATCAGATCTGGAAGCTCGAGACCATCGAGCGGACCCGCCTGAAGCTCATCCACGTTGACAAAAACGGCTACACCAGCGAAAGTCTCAAGCCGCTGGCCACGTCCGGCACGCTCACCCTTTACAGCGGTGACTCCACGGTGTCCTCGATCCCCTACACGGACGCCAGGGCCGCTGAGGGCAACCCCTTCTGGAATGCCACCGCAGGTAAAGTCGACTTTACCTCTTACGCCAAGGCGCAGGGCCTTGACGTGGATAACGGTGAGGGCATCGACGAGTTTATCATCTTTGTCGGCTGGAACCACACCGAGTCCACCCGCGCGCAGTTCAAGACGATGGCCAAGGAGCTTGTTGACCTCATGCACGCCGAGTTCCCCGAGTGCCACGTGACGCTCGTGACGCTTCAGCTCCCCTCGCGTGACGGCTTCGGTAGTTCCTACGGCATCAACTGGAACTACTATGCGAAGATGGGCGTTGTCTACGACTTTGCCGACGTCTATGCCGAGATCGCGGCCGAGAGCAAGTATTCCTCCTTCGTCTCGGTGGTCAGCCTGGCAGGTCAGTTTGACGCCGAGTACAACTACCCGACGTATCAGGACAACGGCAACACCCGCTACCCGCTGCCGAACACCCTGCAGTCGAACGGCGTCCACCCGAACGACGCCGGCCGCTACCAGATCGCGGACGCGGTGTACCGTCATCTGGCGACTCGCCTCCAGTAATTCCCCCAAGGGGCACCCTGCCACGGCAGGGCGCCCCTTTTCCTTTTCCCCGCCCTTTCCGAAAAAACTTTACCTTTTTTATAAAAACCTCTTGACTTTATCGCTTTAGCGTGATAAAATAGCGGGGTAATTACAGAAAGAGAGGAATGTCTCTATGGAAGCTTTGCATACCGAGGCGGCCGACCGCCTCTTTGCGGCGATCCTGCGCCTTCAGACAAAGGAGGAGTGCTACGCGCTCTTTGAGGACCTTTGCACCATCCGCGAGATCCGCGATCTTTCGCAGAGGTACGAGGTGGCCGTGATGCTGGGGGAGGGGAAGTCCTACCAGGAGATCGCGGGGAAAACGGGGGCCTCCACGGCCACCATCTGCCGCGTGAACAAATGCTTGATGTACGGCACGGGCGGTTACCGCGCGGCGCTCTCGGGGGAGGAGAAATGAAGCTTTCGGATACCGTTCTCAAATACGAGGAGCAGGTGGCGCTGGCCCTGCGTGAGCTGTACGGCTCCCACGGGTACGCCCCCTTCCGCATGAGCCGCTTTGAGGAGTACGACCTTTACGTACGCAACAAATCCTTCCTTGTGTCGGACAGCGTCATCACCTTTACCGATACCGACGGTAAGCTGATGGCCCTAAAGCCCGACGTCACGCTTTCCATCGTCAAAAACTGCCGCCCCGCGAAGGGCGCGCAGGAGAAGGTCTATTACAACGAGAACGTCTTTCGCGTCTCGCGCGGGACGCACGCCTTCCGTGAGATCGGGCAGACCGGCCTTGAGTGCATCGGCGACCTTGACGTGTTCGCCCTTTCCGAGGTCCTTACCCTCGCGGCGGAGAGTCTTGCGCTCATTGACGCGGAGTACGTCCTTGACCTTTCGCACCTTGGCGTTGTCGGTGCGGCCATCGATGCCCTCGGCGTGGACGGCGAGTGCCGCACGGGCCTGCTTGCGGCCCTTGGGGAGAAGAACCCCCACGGCGTGCGCGCCCTCTTAAACGGGGCAGGGGCCACGGGCCCCGCGGCCGATGCCTTCCTGGCCCTTCTGACGGCGGAGGGAGCGCCCAAGGCGGTGCTGCCCCGTCTCTTTACGGCCTTTGCGGGGAATGAGGCCGCCACCGCCGCCCTTTCCGAGCTGGAGGCCGTGCTTTCGGCCCTTGGGGAGGGGACGCGCGTGCGCCTTGATTTCTCGGTCGTGCACGATATGCATTATTACAGCGGCATCGTGTTCCGCGGCTTTGTGCCCCGCGTGTCGGCGGGCATCCTTGCGGGCGGACAGTACGACCGCCTTGTAAGGAAGCTCGGCCGCGCCTCGGGCGCTGTCGGCTTTGCCGTGTACCTTGACCTTCTTGAGGAGCGCACTCCGAGAAGGGAAGGGCTTGACTGTGACGTCTTTCTCCTTTACGGAGAGGACGATGCCCCCGCCGCCGTGCGGGAGGCCGCCCTGGCCCTGCGGCGTGACGGCGCCCGTGTCCGCACGGGGAGCGCCCTGCCCGAGGGCTTGCGCTGCGGGCGTATTCTGACGGTAAAGGAGGCGCGGTAAGATGAGCATGCTGAACGTTGCCCTGCCGAAGGGCCGCCTTGGTGAGCGGGTGCTCTCGCTCTTTGAGGAGGCGGGCTTTTCCTGCCCCGCCATTCATGAGCCGGGCCGCCGCCTGGTGTTTGAAAACCCGGAGGTCGGGGTGCGCTATTTCTGGGTCAAGCCCTCGGACGTCTCGATCTACGTGGAGCGCGGCGCCGCCGACATCGGTGTGGCGGGGCGCGACATCCTCCTTGAGTATAAGCCCGACGTCTATGAGCTTTTCGACCTTGGCATCGGCAAGTGCCGCATGGCCGTGGCCGCCCCCGTCGGCTTCCGTGACGACCGTGACCGCACCCTGCGCGTGGCCACCAAGTTCGGCGCCATTGCCAAGGCGTATTACGCCTCGCTCGGGCGGGAGATCGACATGATCCACTTAAACGGCTCGATCGAGCTTGCGCCCCTCCTCGGTCTTTCCGACGTGATCGTCGACATCGTGGAGACGGGCTCGACCCTCCGTGAAAACAACCTCGAGGTGGTCGAGGAGATCGTTCCGATCTCGGCCCGCCTCATCGCCAATAAGGCGGCCTACAAGTTCAAGGGCGAGGCCATCGGCAGAATTCTTTCTGCCCTCGCCGAGAAAGAAGGATAACGATGATCCGCATTATGAATTCCTCCGATACGCCGAGAGAGGAGATCCTCTCGCGTACGCTTCCCACCGCCCGTGTCGAGGGCGCCGTTGCCGACATCATCGCCGAGGTACGGCGTGACGGGGACGCCGCGCTCTACCGCCTAACGGAGCGCTTTGATAAGGCCAAGCTCACCTCGCTCCTCGTCACCCCCGAGGAGATCGCCGAGGCCCGCGCCGCCGTCTCGCCCGAGCTTATCCGCGTGCTGGAGCGCGCCGCCGAGAACATCCGCCGCTTCCATGAGCAGCAAAAGCGCACGGGCTTTATCCTTGCCGAGGAGGAGGGCGTGGTGCTTGGCCAGCGCGTGATCCCCGTGGACCGCGCGGGGCTGTACGTCCCCGGCGGCACCGCCGCCTACCCCTCGACCGTCCTTATGGACGCGATCCCCGCGCGGGTCGCGGGTGTCCGTGAGGTCGTGATGGTCACCCCCCCGAACGCCGAGGGGAGGGTCGCCCCCGCGATCCTTGCCGCCGCCTCGGTGGCGGGGATCGACCGCATCTTCAAGCTGGGCGGCGCGCAGGCCATTGCCGCCCTTGCCTACGGCACCGAGAGCGTGCCGCGCGTTGACAAGATCGTCGGCCCCGGCAACGCCTACGTGGCCGAGGCAAAAAAGCAGGTCTTTGGCGCCGTCTCCATTGATATGATCGCCGGCCCCAGCGAGATCCTCATCGTGGCGGACGGGAAGTCCAACCCCCGTGTCCTCGCCGCCGACCTCCTCTCGCAGGCCGAGCATGACCGTGAGGCCAGCGCTGTGCTTCTGACCGATGACGCCACCCTCGGTGAGGCGGTCTCCCTGGAGCTTGAGCGCCAGATCCCCGCCCTCTCCCGTGCCGACATCGCCCGCGCCTCGATCGACAAGAACGGCAAGATCATCGTCGTTCCCTCGATCGAGGAGGCCATCGACCTCTCGAACGAGCTGGCGCCCGAGCACCTTGAGCTGTGTGTGGACGCGCCCTTCGATTACCTGCCCCTTGTCCGTCACGCGGGCTCGGTCTTCCTCGGTCGCCACTGCCCCGAGGCCCTCGGTGATTACCTCGCCGGCCCCAACCACACCCTGCCGACGGGCGGTACCGCGCGCTTCTCAAGCCCCCTCTCGGTTGACGATTTCGTCAAGAAGATGCAGTATTCCTACTACACGAAAGAGGCGCTCTCCCGCGTCTCTGCGGATGTTGCGCTCTTTGCCACGGCGGAGGGGCTGACCGCCCACGCCGCCTCCGCCACCGTGCGGGGAGAGGAGGGCGTATGAGCCGCTACCTTTCCCCCCGCCTTGCCTCCCTTGTGCCCTACACCCCGGGGGAGCAGCCGCGCGAGCGCCGCTACATCAAGCTGAACACCAACGAGAGCCCCTTTCCCCCCTCGCCCCGCGCCCTGGCAGGCGCCCGTGAGGCGGCCGCGCGGGCGGAGCTCTATCCCGACCCCACCATGAAGGCCCTCCGCGAGGCGATCGCGGGGACGCTGGGCGTTGCGCCCGAGTGCGTCCTCCCGACCAACGGCTCGGACGAGATCCTCTCCTACGCCTTCTGCGCCTTTTGCGACAAAGAGACCCCCGCCGTCTTTCCCGACGTCACCTACGGCTTTTATTCGGTCTTTGCCACCCTTTACGGCGTTCCCTACCGCACGGTGCCTCTTAAGGAGGACCTGACGCTTGACCCGCGCGATTACGCCGCGGCGGGCGGCACCGTGTTCATCGCCAACCCCAACGCCCCCACGGGCCTTGCCCTTTCGCTCCGGGAGGTGGAGGAGATCGTGCGGAGCAACCGTGAGAACGTGGTGGTCATTGACGAGGCGTACGTTGACTTTGGCGCCGAGAGCGCCGTCTCGCTCACGAAGAAATACGAGAACCTCCTCGTCACGCAGACCTTCTCAAAATCCCGCTCCATGGCGGGGGCGCGCCTTGGGTTTGGCGTTGCCTCGCCCGCCCTCATCCGTGACCTTGACACCGTCAAGTATTCGCAAAACCCCTATAACGTCAACGCCATGAGCGCCGCGATGGGCATCGGGGCACTGGCAGATGCGGAGACCTTTGCCGCCAACTGCCGCGCGATCATCAAGACCCGCGCGTACACCGCGGGGGCGCTGGGGGGCCTTGGCTTTGAGGTCATCCCCTCACTTACCAACTTCCTGTTTGTCCGCCACCCGAGCATCTCGGGGGCCGATCTCTATACCGCTCTCCGTGAGCGCGGCATCCTTGTCCGCCACTTCACCTCTCCCCGCATTGCCGACTACAACCGTATCACGGTCGGCTCGCAGGAGGAGATGGAGGCGCTGGTCGCCGCCGCGGAGGCCATTCTGGAGGAAACGAAATGAGAAACGCAACGGTGCTCCGTAAGACCGCCGAGACCGACATCGCCCTTACCCTCGCCCTTGACGGCCGGGGCGTGGCCAACGTCCAAAGCGGGGTCGGCTTTCTCGACCATATGCTGACGCTCCTTGCCCGCCAGGCGCGCTTTGACCTCACCCTCACCTGTAAGGGGGACACCGAGGTCGACGACCACCACAGCGTGGAGGACGTGGGCATTGCCCTTGGCAAGGCCCTCGCCGAGGCCCTCGGGGAAAAGCGCGGCATCACGCGGTACGGCTCCGCGGTCCTGCCGATGGACGAGACGCTGGTGCTGACGGCGCTTGACCTTTCGGGCCGCGCCCAGCTTGAGTGCGTGCTCCCCTTTCCCACCGAAAAGATCGGCACGTTTGACACCGAGCTTTGTAAAGAATTCTTTGCGGCTCTCGCGAGAAATGCCGCTATGACGCTGCATATCCGCCTTCTGACGGGAGAAAACTCCCACCACATTGCGGAGGCGGCCTTCAAGGGACTGGGGCGTGCCCTGCGCGCGGCCGTCTCCCGCGATGCCGCCCTTGGGGACGAGATCCCCTCGACCAAGGGGGCGCTCTCGTGATCGGCATCGTGGATTACGGCGTTGGCAACCTGTTCTCGCTCCGCTCGTCCTTCGCCGCCATCGGGGCGGAGGTCACCGTCAGCCGTGACAAGGCCGTGCTTGCCGCCTGTGAGCGGCTGGTCCTGCCCGGGGTCGGTGCCTTCCCCGACGCCGCCCGCCTCCTTTCGGAAAGCGGCATGGCGGAGCTTGTCCTCCGTGAGGCGGGGCGCGGCAAGCCGATCCTTGGCATCTGCCTTGGGATGCAGCTGCTCCTTGAGCGCAGTCTTGAATACGGTGATCACCGCGGCCTTGGCCTTATCCCGGGCACCGTCCGCCCGATCTCGGAGACGATCCCAAAAGGGCTCAAGATCCCGCACATCGGCTGGAACGCCCTTCACTTCCAAAAGAAAAGCCCCCTCTTCCGCTACGTCCGTGAGGGCGACTTCGTCTATTTCGTGCATTCCTACCACGCGACCGACTGTCTCCCCGCCACCGTGGCGGTGACCGAGTACGGCGCGCCCCTTGTGGCCGCTGTGGCCGCGGGGAACGTGTACGGCTGCCAGTTCCACCCCGAAAAGAGCGGCGCCGTGGGTCTTTCGATCCTGCGCGCCTTTGCCGAGGGGGAGGTGGCGGTATGCTGATCCTTCCCGCCATCGACCTTTACGAGGGGCGCGCCGTCCGCCTCCTCCATGGCGACTATGACAAAATGACGGTGTACAGCGAGGACCCCGTGGCCGTGGCGCGTGACTTTATCGCCGCGGGCGCCACCGAGATCCACGTGGTGGACCTTGAGGGCGCGCGGGATGGCACCACCCCGAACCTTGCGGTGGTCGGGCGCATTGCCGCCCTTGGCGCCCGCGTGGAGATCGGCGGTGGCATCCGCACGATGGACGTGGCCCACGCCTACCTCTCGGCGGGCGTTTCCCGCGTGATCCTCGGCACGGCCGCCGTCACCGACCCCGCCTTTCTCACCGCGGCGCTTCGGGAATTCGGGGAGGCCGTGGCCGTGGGCGTTGACATCCGTGACGGGTGCGTGGCCATTCGCGGCTGGACCGAGGTCTCGGAGCTTTCGGCGTTCGACTTCTGCCGCCGCCTTGACGCGCTTGGCGTGCGGACGCTCATCTCGACCGACATCTCGCGGGACGGGGCCATGCGCGGCGCCAACCACGAGCTTTACCGCCGCCTTGCGGAGACACTCTCCATGAGGATCATCGCCTCGGGCGGGGTCTCGTCGATGGAGGACGTCCGCCGCCTTTCGGCGCTCGGCATCTACGGGGCGATCGTTGGCCGCGCGTATTACGAGGGGGCCATCGACCTTCCCCTGGCCATAAGGGAGGCATTATGATCACAAAACGCATTATCCCCTGCCTTGACGTGCGCGACGGGCGCGTGGTCAAGGGGGTGAACTTTCAGGGGCTCTCGGACGTTTCCTCGCCCGTGGAGCTTGGGCGCTATTACAGCGACTCGGGCGCTGACGAGCTGGTGTTCTACGACATCACCGCCTCGCACGAGGGGCGCCGTCTCTTTACCGACATTCTCCGTGAGGTCGCGGCCAGCATCTTTATCCCCCTGACGGTGGGCGGCGGCATTGCCGCGCTCTCGGACTTTGAGCGCGTCCTTGCGGCCGGGGCCGACAAGGTCAGCGTCAACTCGGGCGCCTTGCGTGACCCCTCCCTCATCGGGGAGGCCGCCCGCCGTTACGGCGACCAGTGCGTGGTGCTGTCGGTCGACGTCAAGCGTGTGGACGGGGTCTTTCGCGTGTTTGCCAAGGGCGGCCGTGAGAACACGGGCCTTGAGGCC
>JAFQWT010000187.1 GCA_017407375.1 Clostridia bacterium | reverse complement strand
ATGAGATGCTCCGCCAGGGCGGCATCTACCGCGAAAACCAGGAGACGGTGGACCGCGTTATGGACTCGAACGACATTGAGCGTGAGCGCGGCATCACGATCCTTGCCAAGAACACCGCCGTGTACTACAAGGACACCAAGATCAACATTGTGGACACGCCCGGCCACGCCGACTTTGGCGGTGAGGTGGAGCGCATCCTGAAGATGGTCAACGGCGTTATCCTCCTTGTGGACGCGGCCGAGGGCCCGATGCCCCAGACCCGCTTTGTGCTGGAGCGCGCCCTGGCTCTCAACCACCGCGTGATCGTGGTGGTAAACAAGATCGACCGCCCCGATTCCCGCATTGAGGAGGTCGAGGAGGAGGTCCTTGAGCTTCTGATGGACCTTGACGCCACCGACGAGCAGTTAGACTCTCCCATGCTCTTCTGCTCGGGGCGGGCGGGCACGGCCTCGCTCTCTCCCTATGAGGCGGGGGTCGACCTTCAGCCGCTTTTTGACACCATTGTCGACTACATCCCCGCCCCCGAGGGGGAGGAGGAGGCGCCCCTGCAGCTGCTTGTTTCCTCGATCGACTATAACGATTACGTCGGCCGCATCGGCATTGGGCGCATTGAGCGCGGCGTGCTCCGCCAGAACCAGGAGGTGGCCATCACCAACTACCATGACGAGGGCAAGTGTGACCGCGCACGCATTGTTTCCATCTACCAGTTTGACGGGCTGCGCCGCACCCCTGTGACCGAGGCGCGCATTGGTGACATCGTGTGCTTCTCGGGCGCTGCTGACATCACCATCGGCGATACCGTGTCGGCCACCGACACGCCCGAGGCCCTGGAATTCGTCAAGGTCAGCGAGCCGACCATTGAGATGACCTTCTCGGTCAATGACGGCCCGTTTGCGGGGACCGAGGGCAAGTACGTGACCTCGCGCCATTTGCGTGAGCGGCTTTACCGCGAGCTTTTACGTGACGTATCGCTCCGCGTGAGTGACGGTGACACCACCGACAGCTTCCGCGTGGCGGGGCGCGGCGAGATGCACCTCTCGATCCTCATTGAGAACATGCGCCGTGAGGGCTACGAGCTTTGCTGCTCCACCCCCCGTGTGCTCTACAAGGAGCTGGACGGCGTCCGCTGTGAGCCGATGGAGCGCCTGGAGGTGGACGTGCCCGAGGAATTCCTTGGGGCGGTCATGGAGAAGCTGGGCGCCCGCAAGGGGGAGCTCCTTGACATGCAGCTGCGCGGCAGCCGCCAGCGCCTCTTTTACCGCATTCCCTCGCGCTGCCTCTTCGGCTACCGCAGTGAGTTCCTCACCGATACCCACGGCGAGGGCATCATGAACACCGTCTTTGACGGCTATGCCCCCTACAAGGGCGACGTCAACGTGCGCTTCACGGGCTCGCTTGTGGCCAGCGAAACGGGCGAGACCACCAGCTACGGCCTCTACTACACGCAGGACCGCGGCCCCCTGTTCGTCGGCCCCTCGGTACAGGTGTACGAGGGGCAGATCGTGGGCGAGAACCCGAAGATGGGCGACATCTCGGTCAACGTGTGCAAGAAAAAGCACCTCACCGCCGTCCGCTCCAAGGGCGCGGACGAGGCACTCACCCTCATCACCCCCCGCCAGATGTCGCTGGAGGAGGCCATTGAGTTCATCGCCGATGACGAGCTGATGGAGGTCACGCCAAAGTCGCTCCGCCTCAGAAAGCGCATTCTTGACACTCCCACGCGCCTGAAGGCCCAGGCGGCACGCCTGCGCGGCACGGCCCAGTCGTAATACGATCAAAAGAGCCGTATTGCTCCCGCAATACGGCTCTTTTTCTATGCTCATACTTCTCCCGATGCCGACATAGGATAGGAAAAAGGAAGCCATGTCGAGGTAGTCTTATGCGTTTTTGGGATTTTTTGAACACATATCTTTTGGGGGCGGCCCTTCCGCCCCTGCTGCTTCTTTCGGGGCTGTATTTTTATCGGCGCCTCGGCGCGTTTCCCCTTCGCCGACCGAGGGCCACCCTGCGCTGTGTGCGGGGCGGCGGCGGTCGGGGAGCGCTTTCCGCCCTCACGCTGGCGCTGGCCGGCACGCTTGGCGTCGGCAACATCACGGGGGTGGCCGTGGCGCTCCGCTTGGGGGGCGCGGGGGCCGTCCTTTGGCTTTGGGTGGGGGGCATCTTTGCCGCCATTCTGAAATACGCCGAGATCACTCTCTCGCTCGATGCGCGCCAAAGCGCTGCCGAAAGCCGCGGCGCCATTGACTATATCCAACCGTCCCTCGGGCGGGGCGCGGCGCTCCTTTTTGCCCTGCTATCGCTCTTACTCTCGCTCACCATGGGCAGTCTTTTGCAAGGCAACGTGATCACCGAGGGGATAACCCCCGTGCTTCCCCTCTCCCCCCTTTCGGTGGGGCTGATCCTTGCCGCCCTCACTCTCCTTTTGTTTCTCGGCGGACGCCGGGGCGTGGAGCGCCTGACGCTCCTTCTGATCCCCTTGTTTACCCTGCTCTACGTGGGAGCATCGCTT